>CAIQOG010000175.1 GCA_903873355.1 uncultured Bacteroidales bacterium | reverse complement strand
TGGCTGCAATAGCTACAACTGCAGCTTCTAAACCCAAAACTGCAAATTTTCTTACAACTGTATCGTTCATACCAACTTCCACGCCGAGCAAAAACAATAACACCCAAATAAGCGTTAGAATTAATCCGTTTACAAACCGGAATTTTTGTTTTCGAAACAGATAACCTGTTGCAATTCCTGCAAACATAAAAAGCAAAACGTTGAACATTGGTTTAAAATTTGGATTTGAGTTGCAAAGATAATCTTTCTGTATAAAAAAACAACTTTTATGGTTTTTGTAAAATGGTCTTATTAATTGCTTGAAACAGATTAAATATGTGCGAAAAAATGAGTAATTTTGAACTCCGAAAAGACAATGGTATTATTTAAGGGATAAAACAATATAAATCAAGACGATATGAGCAAGAAAGCATTATTAATGATTCTCGATGGATGGGGAATCGGCAATCATTCCAAAGCAGACATTATTTACAATACGCCAACTCCTTACTGGGATTCTTTGTTGGCAAACTACCCAAACTCACAACTTTTAGCTTCCGGTGAAGACGTTGGACTGCCTGATGGTCAAATGGGTAACTCCGAAGTTGGCCACCTGAACATTGGTGCCGGACGGGTGGTTTATCAGGATTTGGTAAAGATCAATATAGCTTGCCGCGACAACAGTATTATGCAAAATCCGGAGGTAATAAGTGCATATTCATACGCCCGCGACAACAAAAAGAAAATTCATTTCCTGGGTTTGGTTTCCGATGGTGGTGTGCATAGTTCACTCGACCATTTACTAAAATTGGTTGATATTGCCAAAGAATACAACACCGAAGCTTTTGTTCATTGCTTTATGGACGGCAGAGATACTGACCCGAAAAGCGGTAAAGGCTTTATTGAGCAATTAGATACTTATACAAAAGGTACAACTACCAAAATAGCTTCTATCATAGGACGTTATTATGCGATGGACCGTGATAAACGCTGGGATCGTGTAAAAAAATCGTACGGTCTGTTAGTAAACGGGATTGGTGAAGCAACTACCGATGTAGTAGCAGCTATGCAGGCCTCTTATACAGCCGGAGTAACTGACGAATTTATTAATCCAATTGTTTCGGTAAATGCTGCAGGCAAACCATTGGCAACAATCGAAGCCGGTGATGTGGTAATTTTCTTCAATTACCGTAACGACCGCGCTAAAGAATTGACCGTAGTATTGACACAGCAGGATATGCCTGAAGAAGGTATGCATACTATTCCATTGGAATTTTACTGTATGACTCCTTACGATTCAAGCTACAAAGGATTGCATGTGATGTTTGATAAAGATAATGTACAAAACACACTGGGTGAATATGTTTCAAGCCTGGGTAAAAAACAATTGCGCATTGCCGAAACTGAAAAATTCGCTCATGTAACTTTCTTTTTCTCCGGTGGTCGCGAAAGTGAATTCCCGGGTGAAGACCGCATTTTGGTTCCTTCACCAAGAGTAGCTACTTACGATTTGCAACCGGAAATGAGCGCTCCTGAAGTGGCTGATAAACTGGTTGCCGCACTGAATACTCAACAATACGATTTCGTGGCATTGAACTTTGCTAATGGTGACATGGTAGGACACACCGGTGTGCGTGAAGCTATTGTAAAAGCTGTTGAATCTATTGATAAATGTGTTGGTGAAGTTGTTGAAGCAGCTAAAGTAAATGATTATGAAGTAATTATCATTGCAGATCATGGAAATGCAGATAACGCTGAGAATCCCGATGGTTCGCCAAATACAGCTCATTCATTAAATCCTGTACCATTTATTTATATTACAACACGTAAAGATGCAAAAGTAGAAAATGGTATTTTGGCTGATGTAGCTCCGTCGCTTTGTAAAATCATGGGGATTGAAAAACCAGCAGAAATGACCGGTCGTAACCTTATTAACTGGTAATTCCACTTTAAATTGAGATATTTAAACGCCGGAAGTACTTACTTTCGGCGTTTATTATTATAAATTGCAAAGTATTGACTAATTTTGCAATACAAAACTTAAACTATCATGACTTTAAGAACTCAACTCGAAAACCGCATCCTTATTCTGGATGGTGCAATGGGAACCATGATTCAGCGCCACAAACTGGCAGAAGCTGATTATCGCGGTTCACGCTTTGCAAACAGCGAAATTCTTCAGAAGGGCAACAACGACTTGCTCGTTCTTACTCAACCCGACATTATTTATGGCATTCATTGTGAATACCTCAAAGCCGGTGCTGATATTATCGAAACCAATACTTTTAATGCACAACGTATTTCGATGGAAGATTACGGGATGGGCGAACTCGTTCATGAAATCAACCTCGAAGCAGCTCGTCTGGCACGTAAAGCTGCTGACGAATTTTCTGCAAAAAATCCTGCAAAACCCCGTTTTGTTGCCGGAGCTGTTGGTCCAACCAACAAAACAGCATCCATGTCGCCCGACGTAAACAATCCGGCATTTCGTGCTGTAAGTTTCGATGATTTAGTGGCAGCATATAAAGAACAAATTTTGGCATTAATTGAAGGTGGCGTTGACGCACTATTGATTGAAACTATTTTCGACACATTGAATGCAAAAGCGGCTATTTATGCGGCTGAAGAAGCTATGGCTGAGTTAGGAAAGCGGGTTGAAATCATGCTTTCGGCGACTGTGGCTGACACAAGCGGTCGTACGCTTTCAGGACAAACGATTCGGGCATTTTTGGCTTCGATTGGTCATGCCAATTTATTATCCATCGGGCTTAACTGCTCGTTTGGTGCAAAAGATTTAAAACCGTACTTACAAGAAATAAGTGCTCATTCGCCCTGGTTCGTAAGTGCTTATCCAAACGCGGGCTTGCCTAATCAGTTTGGGGAATACGACGAATTACCCGAAATGATGGCCGTTCAGGTAAAAGAATATTTCGACGAAAAACTGGTAAATATCATTGGCGGTTGTTGTGGAACCACACCGGATCATATTGCTACCTATCAGAAACTAATTGAAGCAAAAGAACCCCGTAAAACACCAGTTGCCAATACCGAATTACTCCTATCCGGACTTGAAGCACTGATTATCAACGAATCTTCGTTGTTTACCAACATTGGCGAGCGTTGCAATGTGGCCGGATCGCGTATGTTTCTACGTTTAATAAACGAGAAAAAATACGAAGAAGCGCTCAGTATAGCCCGGAAGCAGGTGGAAGAGGGTGCTCAGATAATTGACATCAATATGGACGATGCAATGATTGAAGCTAAAGAGGAAATGGTGACATTTTTGAATTTTGTAGCTTCAGAACCTGAAATTTCGCGTGTGCCAATTATGATTGATTCTTCGAAATGGGAAGTTATTGAAGCAGGACTGAAATGCGTACAGGGAAAGTGTATCGTAAATTCTATCAGTTTAAAGGAAGGTGAAGAGGATTTTCTCGACAAAGCACGTAAAATTCGAGCGTATGGTGCAGCCGTTGTTGTAATGGCTTTCGACGAGAAAGGTCAGGCCGACAGCTTCGAACGTAAAACACAAATTTGTAGTCGGGCGTATCATTTGCTGGTTGATAAAGTTGGATTTCCACCGCAAGATATTATCTTCGATCCGAACGTCTTGGCAATTGCCACCGGCATTGAAGAACATAATAATTATGGAGTTGATTTTATCAACACGGTTCGATGGATTAAACAAAATCTGCCTTACGCTAAAGTAAGTGGCGGTGTAAGCAATCTTTCATTCTCATTCAGAGGAAATAATGTGGTACGTGAGGCTATTCACTCCGTATTTTTATACTATGCCATCAAAGAAGGTATGGATATGGGAATCGTGAATGCCGGCATGTTGCAAATTTATCAGGATATTAAGCCTGAATTGCTGGAACATGTGGAAGATATTGTACTGAATCGCCGCCCTGATGCAACCGAGCGCATGATTGACCTGGCTGAAAAAGTCAAAAATCAGGCTTCAGGAGAAAAAGAGGTGAAGATTGACGAATGGCGTTCTAGAGCATTGCAAGGACGATTGGAATATGCCCTTATTAAAGGTATTAGCGAATTCCTGGAAGAAGATTTAGCTGAAGCACTAACACAATACGATACAGCGATTGAGATAATTGAAAAGCCATTGATGAGTGGCATGAATATCGTGGGTGAATTATTTGGAGAAGGAAAAATGTTTCTACCACAGGTGGTGAAAACTGCCCGTACCATGAAAAAAGCAGTAGCCATTCTCCAACCCGAAATCGAAAGACAGAAAGTTCCGGGACAAAGCTCATCAGCAGGTAAATTCCTGATTGCTACTGTAAAAGGCGATGTACACGATATTGGTAAAAACATTGTAGCTGTGGTATTGGCTTGTAATAATTTTGAAGTGATTGACCTTGGCGTAATGACTCCGACCGACAAAATTATCGAAACTGCGATTCGCGAAAAAGTGGACATTGTAGGTTTGAGTGGTCTGATTACACCTTCGTTGGAAGAAATGACTTTCGTTGCTGCCGAAATGCAAAAAGTTGGTTTGACTATTCCTTTGTTAATTGGTGGTGCGACGACTTCAAAGATTCATACAGCTGTAAAAATAGCACCCAACTACAAAGGTCCGGTTGTGCACGTAAAAGATGCTTCAGTGAATACACATGTGGTTGCTCAACTTATGAGCAAAGCAAACCATGTAGCCTATGAAGCCGATATAGCTACAGAATATCAGGCATTGCGCGACAAACAAACGAAAAAAGCAGATTTGTTGAGTTTGGACGAAGCCAAAAAGAAACGGCCGAATTTATTTTAATTCTCAACGTGTAATAAAGTAAAATCCTTTCAAACGATTGTGTTTGAAAGGATTTTTTATTTGATCTATTTATCGAGATTCTACCCCACAAAAAAAGCCCTGCTTACCAATTGGTAATCGGGGCTTTTAAAAAACGGCGGCTATCTACTCTCCCACATTGCTGCAGTACCATCGACGTGATTGGGCTTAACTTCTCTGTTCGGAATGGGAAGA
>CAIQOG010000174.1 GCA_903873355.1 uncultured Bacteroidales bacterium | reverse complement strand
ATTTAAACAATATCTTCAACAAGAACTCAATAATGTTGAGTTGGCAGGACTTTATAAAAAAGAACGTATTATCATTTCTCCACAAGGCGCATTTATCAGGATTGCCGATGGTAAAGAAGTGCTTAATTTTTGTGCCAATAATTATTTGGGGTTATCAAATAATCCGGATTTGATAAAGTCGGCCAAAAACGCACTTGACAAGTACGGTTATGGCGTTTCTTCCGTCCGATTTATCTGTGGCACACAAGATGTTCACAAACAACTTGAAGCTTCTATAACAAGGTTTTTCGGCACCGATGACACGATTTTGTATGCTGCTTGTTTCGATGCTAATGGTGGTTTGTTCGAACCGCTTTTAAATGAGGAAGACGCTATAATCTCCGATGCGTTGAATCATGCTTCCATTATTGATGGCATTAGACTTTGCAAAGCTCAACGATATCGTTATGCTAATGCTGATATAGTCGATTTGGAAGCTCAGTTGAAAACGGCTCAGGCTCAACGATTCCGCCTGATTGTAACTGATGGTGTGTTTTCAATGGATGGAAATGTTGCACCATTGGACAAAATCTATGCATTGGCAAAGAAATATAATGCGATGGTTATGGTTGATGAATCACATTCCGCCGGTGTGGTGGGTGAAACGGGACGTGGAGTAACTGAACGTTACAACCTCCGTGGGAAAATTGAAATTATAACAGGAACGTTAGGAAAAGCCTTTGGAGGCGCTATTGGTGGATTCACAACCGGAAAGAAAGAAATGATTGATATGCTAAGACAGCGATCACGTCCATATTTATTTTCAAACTCAATTCCACCGATGGTGGCTGCTGCAGGAATTCGAATGTTTGAGATGATGGATGAATCAAACGAACTTCAGGAAAAGCTTCATAGAAATACAACTTACTTTGTAGATCGTATGAAATCAGCCGGATTTGATATTAAACCTACAGAATCTGCTATTTGTGCTGTAATGCTTTATGACGCCAAACTTTCGCAAGAAATGGCTTCGCGATTACTTGATGAAGGGATTTACGTGGTAGGATTTTATTTTCCTGTTGTACCAAAAGGACAAGCAAGAATACGTGTACAGATTTCGGCTGCTCACGATACAGATCAACTGGATAAATGTATTTCAGCATTTATAAAAGTAGCAAATGAACTTAATTTACCAATCAACTAATCAACCAAGATGAAAGCATTAGTAAAACTGCGTCCGGAAAAAGGAATTTGGATGGAAGATATTCCACTTCCCTATGTGGGGATTAACGATGTGCTGATAAAAATCAAAAAATCAGCTATATGTGGAACCGATTTACATATTTACAAATGGGATGAATGGTCGCAACGGACTATTAAAACACCGATGACCATAGGACATGAATATGTTGGAGAGATAGTTGAAAAAGGTCGTGGAGTAAAAAATTTACAGATTGGCGACCGTGTAACAGGTGAAGGACATATATCCTGCGGACATTGCCGCAACTGTAGGAGAGGAAAGCTTCATGTTTGTGAGAATACTGTTGGAGTGGGAGTGAACCGCGATGGTGCTTTTGCCGAGTATCTATCGCTCCCTGCCGAAAATGTTGTTCGACTCGACCACCGTATCTCAGATGAGATTGCTGCCATTATGGATCCTTTTGGGAATGCTACTCACACGGCTTTGTCGTTTCCAATGATAGGAGAAGATGTGCTGATTACCGGTGCCGGTCTGATTGGAATCATGGCAACTGCTATTTGCCGGTTTGCCGGTGCTCGTAATGTTGTAGTGAGTGATTTGAGTGATTATCGGTTGGCTATAGCAAAGAAAATGGGTGCAACGCTTACAGTAAATCCAACCAAAGGTGAAACTATAGAAGGTGCCGTGAAAGATTTACGGATGCATGGTTTTGATATCGGTCTCGAAATGTCCGGTTCACCAATTGCATTTGAAGAAATGATAGAAAATATGTATAATGGCTCAAAGATTGCTTTGCTTGGAATTTTACCAAACTCAACTACCGTTCAATGGGATAAAATTATTTTTAAAGCACTTACTTTAAAAGGTATATATGGGCGCGAAATGTGGGAAACCTGGTATCAGATGGAACAAATGCTGATTTCGGGCATAGATCTGAGTCCGGTTATTACTCATCGTTTCCATGTTCATGATTTCCAGAAAGGATTCGACATAATGGAAAGTGGAGAGTGCGGAAAAGTAATTTTGAACTGGGAATAATAAAGAAGTAAAAGAGCACCAACTTTGAAAATGGTGCTCTTTTTTTAGAAAATATAACTCATTGTGGCTACAATACGTTTATTGTCAACATTATAAGGGGAACTTACCAGACCGGAGTTTTGAACTGTTCCATAAAGAGCTGTTGAATAATCCAGCTCCAAACCAAGTCTGAAATTTGGAAGATTATAGCTTATCTGAGGTGAAAGCCTGATTAATCTGTCTAACAGTTGCTGGCTTGAATCGGTATAACCACAGCCATAAACAGTGAATTTCCCATCGCTAGAGGCTAACAAACTTGAACTTGTTCCCATATTTTTGGATAATCCAATAAAAGCTCCAACTTGCCATTTTGTGCCGTAAACCACATTCAACCATGAAGTTATAGCATTGAAATTAGTGTAAGTAGCTGCACCATTTGAAGGATTAATCCCACTTACTCCATATCCGCTTAAAATCTGATGATCGCTGAGATTCTGACCCCAAAGTGCTTTTGCTTTTACCTGTAAAACAGGATTTATGTATTGAGTATAAATTTCGGCACTGACAGAAGTAATCTCTTCAACAGAAGGTTTAATAGTTTTTAAATCAATACAAGCCCCTGAAGTCCAGTGATTTGATTTGTATTCAGTTCCAAGAAATAAATTTGGTACAATAGCATTTTTGATATACGAAGCCGATGCTCCCAAAGGACCTTGAGAAGTATATTGCATTTGATAAATTGCTGCAGCAGTTAGGCTGATATTTGAATTCAGATTTTGTTTTACTCTGACTTGAGGGCTACGGTTAAATGGTTGAAATGGAGCACCGGTATTAAGAGACAAAACTGTCGGCATAACGCTGCCAAACAATGGATGCCATGTTTGTCCAACTAATAATTCAGTATTCTTCCAGTTTAATTTGGCATATGCCTGACGGATACGCAATACGTAATAATTTGTACTAAAGCCTGCAAAATCAGCCTCTATTTTAGCCGATGAACTTGCTCCAAATATTGACGACCCGGTAATGTCAAAACCCACACGCGAAGCAATACTCAGCATTTCTGCCTGTGGAACTGCATTTTTATCCTGATTTGTTGAATTTAATTCGACCGCTTTTGGATAAATATAAAATAAGCCATCTAAAGATTCCTGATTTACCCTTGAGTTGTAATAGAAATCATTTCGGACAAAACCGTAAAGTTTAAATTTTATACTTGAATCTTCTGCAAATAAAGTTGAAAAAATAAATAAGAAAACTAATGGTAACAATCTTTTTAAATACATGAATAATAGTTAGTTATTAAAGTGTTTGTGAAATTGTTGAGTTAAAGACACAGCTAAAAATATAGATGTTCAATCAGGATTTTCAACCCGATTCCAATCAAAATAATACCTCCTAAAATCTCAACATTAAAATGAAAACGTTTTCCGAAATGAATACCTACAAACATTCCGATGAATGAAAAAATAAAACTTATACCACCGATTATTGATATAACATACCAGATGAGAGTCGGGTAGGGGACAAAAACTACTCCTGTGGCCAAAGCATCAATACTTGTTGCTATAGCCAATATGAAGAGTGTTCTCCATTTGAATGGATTTGGATTGATTTCACAATCGGGATTGATAGGTTTTAGTCCTTCAATCAACATTTTACCTCCGATTATGCTCAATAAACCAAATGCAATCCAATGGTCGTAACTACCCATTTCATGGATAAATGATTTTCCGGCAAAGAATCCAATTAATGGCATAAATGATTGAAAAATACCAAACAGAAATGCCATTCGGAAAGTATTTCCAAAATTAAATTTTTGTTCGCAGATTCCTTTGCTAATAGAAACCGCAAAGCAATCCATAGCTAAACCTATGCCGATAATGATGATTGAGAATAAATCCATAATTAAAATAACCCCCGACCCCTAAAGTGGAGCTTATCCACCTTAAGAGTCGAAGGTATTTGGAGTATAAATTCCCCTTTGGGTTTTGGGGTTATAACATTGCTTTTACCTGGTTGTAAACATTCTGACCGGTGAATCCAAGTTTTTCATCTAACACTTTGTAGGGTGCCGAGAAACCAAATGATTCCAAACCAAATACTTTACCGTTTGAGCCAACCAATCCTTCAAGATTGACAGGAAGACCGGCAGTTAAACCAAATATTTTAGCTCCTTTTGGTAGTACACTTTCCTGATATTCGGCTGATTGACCTCGGAATAAGCCTTCCGAAGGTACTGAAACCAACCGAATTTTAATGCCATCGGCACGAAGCAAAGCAGCTCCTTCGTATAAAGTAGATACTTCAGAACCTGAAGCAACCAAAATAACATTAGGATTACCATCACATTCAACCACATAACCGCCTTTTTCAGCTTGTACAGCATCAATTTTACGACCATTGGCAGAAGGTAAGTCAACGATATTCTGACGCGATAGAATCAACGCTGTTGGAGTATGAGTATTTTCCAAGGCCATTTTCCACGCAATGGTTGTTTCTTCTACATCTGCAGGACGAAGAACCAACATAGAATTATGCCCTTTGTGGTTTTTCAGTTTTTCCATCAAACGGATTTGAGCTTCCTGCTCAACAGGTTCGTGAGTAGGTCCATCTTCACCTACACGGAACGCATCGTGAGTCCAGATAAATTTCACTGGTTGTTCCATCAAAGCAGCCATACGGGCAGCCGGTTTCATATAGTCAGAGAAAACAAAGAAGGTAGCACAAGCAGGAATAACACCACCATGGAGGCTCATTCCGATACAAACACAAGCCATGGTCAATTCAGCCACGCCGGCTTGAAGGAATGCTCCGGAGAAATCATCTTTGGTAAAAGCTTTGGTGTTTTTCAGGAAACCATCAGTTTTATCTGAATTTGATAAGTCGGCACTCGAAACAACCATATTTTCAACTTGTTTTGCCAATTCTGCCAAAACTGTTGCTGAAGCAGCACGTGTAGCTTGTCCGGGTTTTTGAACCACTGCTTCCCAGTTTACTACCGGAGCTTTGCCTGAGAAGAACACTTCAAGTTTAGTAGCCAAAGCCGGGTTTTCTTTTGCCCATACAGCTTTTGCAGCTTGTTTTTTAGCAACAATTGCTTTTAATTCTTCTGCACGTTTAGCATATAATGCTTTTGTTTCTGCAAAAAGTACGAATGGATTTTCAGGATTTCCACCTAAATTCTTGATACTTTCTTCGTAGGAAGCACCACATTCTCCAAGTGGCATACCGTGAGTTGCACACTGACGTTCAAAGTTAGAACCATCAGCTTTCAAAGCACCTTTACCCATAATCGTTTTACCGATAATAAGTGTTGGCTTTTTAGTTTCAGATTTTGCCTCTTTCAGTGCAGTACGAATTTCAACGGCGTCATTACCAT
>CAIQOG010000173.1 GCA_903873355.1 uncultured Bacteroidales bacterium | reverse complement strand
GAGGACGTGGCATCAATGCTTTGCGTGACAATTTGAATTTACCTGTCTTTTGGTCGATTTCAAGCAATTTTACATCAATCATATCGCCCTCCTTGATTCCGGCCTGATCCATTGTCTCAATGCGTTTCCAGTCGATTTCAGAGATATGAAGTAAACCTTCTTTGCCCGGCATAAATTCTACAAATGCACCGTAAGGCATAACTGATTTTACTTTCGAAGGATAAGTTTCGCCAATTTCAGGAATTGCAACTATACCTTTAATTTTAGCAATGGCAGCATCGATTGCAGCTTTATTGTTAGCAGCAATTTCTACGCGACCCTGGTCACCTTGTTCTTCGATAGTGATGATTGCACCAGTTTCAGCCTGCATATTTTGAATGATTTTTCCACCAGGTCCGATGATTGCACCAATCATTTCTTTCGGAATGAACATAGCTACAATACGTGGAGCATTTGGTTTCATATCTTCGCGTGGAGCTTCCAATGTTTCCTGGATTTTACCAAGAATGTGCATACGACCGGCTTTTGCCTGATTCAATGCAGTTTCCAGAATTTCGTACGAAAGTCCGTCTACCTTAATGTCCATTTGAGTAGCAGTGATACCGTCTTTCGTTCCCGTTACCTTGAAGTCCATATCGCCTAAGTGATCTTCGTCGCCCAAAATATCCGACAGTACTGCAAAGTTCTTACCTTTATTTTCAGAAATCAATCCCATGGCAATACCCGAAACCGGTTTCTTGATTTGTACACCTGCATCCATCAACGCCAATGTTCCGGCACAAACCGTAGCCATTGAAGAAGAACCGTTTGATTCCAAAATATCAGAAACCACACGTACAACGTAAGGATAGTTTTCAGGAATCATATTTTTCAATGCACGAAGTGCCAGGTTACCGTGACCTACTTCGCGACGGCCTACACCACGTGATGCACGGGCTTCACCGGTAGAAAATGGTGGGAAGTTATAATGCAACAAGAAACGTTCTTTTCCACGGATCAATGCTTCATCAACTAATTTCTCATCCATTTTGGTACCCAATGTAACAGTAGTCAGTGACTGAGTTTCACCACGGGTAAAGATAGCCGAACCATGTGTTCCGGGGAGGTAATCAACTTCCGACCAGATAGGACGGATTTCGGTAGTTTTACGACCATCAAGGCGTTTACCTTCGTCCAGAATAGAACGACGCATCGCTTCTTTTTCCACATCGTGGTAGTATTTGCCAATCAATCCTTTTTTAGCAGAAGCTACTTCAGGATCAAGACTTTCAATATATTCAGCTTTTACAGCTTTGAAATTATCAACACGTGAGTGTTTGTCGGTGTTGCACGAAGCAGCCACAGCATACACTTTATCATAGGTTTTAGCCCAAATATCTTTTTTCAGATCTTCGTCATTTTCTTCGTGACAATATTCGCGTTTTACGGTTTTGCCAACTTCTTCCATCAACTCTTTCTGAGCCTGACACTGAACTTTGATAGCTTCGTGAGCCACTTTCATAGCGTTCAACAAATCGGCTTCGCTAACTTCTTTCATTTCGCCTTCCACCATCATGATGTTGTCAAGGGTAGCAGCTACCATGATTTCCATGTCAGCACTTTCCAGTTGTTCGAAAGTTGGGTTCACCACGAATTCGCCATTCACACGTGCCACACGAACTTCCGAAATAGGACCGTTGAAAGGCACATCCGAAACTGCCAATGCAGCCGAAGCGGCCAAACCGGCCAATGCATCAGGCATATCAACACCATCGGCAGAGAACATGGTAACTGTAACAAAAGTTTCAGCGTGGAAATCATCTGGAAACAAGGGGCGCAAAGCACGGTCAACCAAACGTGAAACTAAAATTTCGTAATCCGAAGCACGACCTTCGCGACGAAGGAAACCACCCGGGAAACGACCTGAAGAGGCAAATTTTTCTTTATAATCCACCGAAAGTGGCATAAAATCTGTGCCCGGAACTGCGTCCTGAGCAGAACAAACTGTGGCCAACAGCATGGTATCACCCATGCGAACCATAACAGATCCATCGGCCTGTTTAGCCAATTTTCCTGTTTCAATAGAAATGGTACGTCCATCACCCAATGTGATAGTTTTTGTAACTACGTTCATAAAATTACATTATTGTTTTTATACATCTAAATTTCGGGCGCAAAGATAGGAAATATTTTGCAAAATTCGTTCAGTCGGTGAGTAAATTAGTGATTTTTTGAGGATTATGAATGTTCTTCAACTCTGACTATGTCATAATAACAATCATTTTCTGCCATTCTGTCACGTTTTTTCCCTTGGCACTTTTTTTGAATAGCAAAAGTCGCGTAAGTCGGAGTGCAACTTTAAGTTGCGCCCCGACTAAGCATTGATAAACTATTGGTCGGAGACGGAACCTGCCTACCGCAGGCAGGCTCAAACATCCCGTACCAATCAACTTAATAAACATAATCAACTAATTAACTTATAAACGAACTAACAATGAGTAAAGGAAACATTGGGGTAACGAGTGCAAATATCTTCCCCGTTATCAAGAAATTTTTGTACAGCGATCACGAGATTTTTCTGCGTGAATTAGTGTCGAATGCGGTAGATGCCACCCAAAAGCTGAAAACGCTGATATCGGTTGGTGAATACAAAGGCGAACTGGGCGATTTGACAGTTCGTGTGGCAGTGGATAAGAAGAAAGGTACGCTGACTATTTCCGACAATGGAATTGGTATGACTGCCGAAGAAATTGAAAAGTACATCAACCAGATTGCTTTCTCGGGTGCCGAAGAGTTTCTGGAAAAATACAAAGATGATGCAAGTGCTATTATCGGTCATTTCGGACTTGGATTCTACTCGTCGTTTATGGTTTCTAAAAAAGTGGAAATCTTCACTCAATCCTATAAAGAAGGGACTACAGCTCAACACTGGTCGTGCAAGGGTGACCCTGAATACACGCTAGAAGACACAATCAAAGCCGATCGTGGTACTGATATCGTGTTGCATATCGACGACGATAATAAAGACTTTCTGGAAGAATCGAAAATTCAGGAATTGCTGACCAAATATTGCAAATTCCTTCCGATTGAAATTGCTTTCGGCAAGAAAAAGGAGTGGAAAGATGGCAAAAACGTGGAAACCGACGAGGATAATATTATCAATAATACCAATCCTGCCTGGACTCGCAAGCCGGCCGACCTGACCGATGAAGATTACGCCAAATTCTACCACGAATTGAACCCAATGGGCGAAGATCCATTGTTTCATATTCACCTGAACGTGGATTATCCGTTCAACCTCACCGGTATTCTTTATTTCCCGAAAATCAAGAATAACATTGATATGCAACGCAACAAAATTCAGTTGTATTGCAATCAGGTATATGTTACCGATCACGTAGAAAACATTGTACCTGAATATCTTACTTTACTTCACGGAGTTATCGATTCACCCGATATTCCGCTGAACGTTTCGCGCAGTTACCTGCAAAGCGATGCCAATGTAAAGAAGATATCAAGTCATATAACAAAAAAAGTGGCTGACAGACTGGCAGAAATTTTCAAAGCCGACCGTACTGCTTTTGAAGAAAAATGGGACAACCTGAAAGTATTTATTCAATACGGAATGCTCAGCGATGAGAAATTCTACGAACGTGGCGAAAAATTTGCCTTACTCAAAAACATTGATGGAAAATACTTTACGTTCGATGAATATAAAACGTTGGTTGGCGAAAATCAAAAAGACAAAAATGGCGACCTTATTTATTTGTATGCCAATAATTCCGACGAACAATACAGCTACATTCAACATGCCAAAGACAAAGGATATGATGTACTGATTATGGACGGACAGTTGGACGTACATGTGGTAAGTCAGTTGGAACAGAAGTTTGAGAAAACCCGTTTCGTGCGTGTGGATAGCGATGTGATTGACAAAATAATCGTGAAAGACGATGTTGCCAAAGTTTCACTTACCGACGAACAGCGCGATGCATTGGTTACGGTTTTTGATTCACAGATTCCTGTTTTGGATAAAACCAACTTTATTGTAACTTTTGAGCAATTGGCTCCGACTTCAAATCCGGTTTTTGTAACTCAAAACGAGTTTATGCGCCGAATGAAAGAAATGTCGGCGTTGCAGGGCGGTATGATGAGTTTTTATGGCGAAATGCCTGACAG
>CAIQOG010000172.1 GCA_903873355.1 uncultured Bacteroidales bacterium | reverse complement strand
TTTGTATTTTTAAATATTCTTTGCATAAGAAATCAATCCTATAATGTTATTAATTGTCCAATAATTTATTGATTGACAAAGTTATTGAAATATTCTGTATTGAGACAACTTTTACTTAGAATATGTGCCTGAAATACAGAATATTGATATTTATGAATAGAGTAAAGTGAAAAACCCGTAATTATATTGTATGAGTTTTACTTTCTGATAATACCTGTATATCCTTTTTTAGCAGGAACAAGTTCAAAAATATATTCGGGTTTCAAATCTTCTTCGTCGCGATGCGAAACATAGATAATGGCTATTTGTTTCTCAGCAGCAATGGCATTTACCATGTCGATAAACAGCCTGCTATTTTCATCATCGAGTTCGATGGTGGGTTCGTCAAGAATGAGCAGTGGAGGATGTTTCACCATAGCGCGAGCCACCATCACCATGCGTTGCATTCCAATGGAAAGGCTCTGAAATGATTTATTACGGAAGGTAGGTCCGAGCATTTCAATCCATGCTTTGGCCATATCTTTCTGTAAATCGCTGGGGACAATGTATAAGCCCACCGAGTCCATTAATCCCGAAATAATCATATTTTCCACCGAATCGTCGCGGCTAAACTGATTTGTCATTGAAGGTGTGAAATAGCCAATTTGCCGTTTGATGTCCCAAATCGTTTCTCCCGAACCTTTTTTTCGCCCGAACAAATACATATCCTGACCATAAGCCTTGGGATTATCACCACTAATCATAGTGATAAGCGTACTTTTCCCCGAACCGTTTGGACCGACCAATTGCCAGAATTCGCCTTTGCGGATTTCCCAGCTGACCTTATCCAATACCTCTTTTTCACCGTAATGAACCGAAACCGAATTCAGTTGAATCAGCGGGTCAACATCCACATGATTGTCGGCATATTGTTTGGGTAATGCAAACCGGTGAGTACTATTTTTATGGTTTTTATCTTTAGTCAGAAAATCGACATAAGTCTGTTCTTCGATAATTTCATTCTGCTCATTCACCGAAAGAACTATATCGATGCTGGGTAAAATATCCCTTTTTCGAAAAAAAAGCTGAATCAGAACAGTAGTTTCCGAAAGTTCTGTGAGCGATTTGGTTATGGAAAGTTGTGTTTCTTTATCCAGGTTGCTATACACATCGTCGAGCAGAATGTATTGCGGATTTTGAGCAATGAGGTAGGAGAGAAGCACCTTCTTTTGCTGGCCACTCGACATGGATTCCAGACTTTTATTCTCTGCTGTTTGAATCGCGAACCGATCGTGGCGCAATTCCTCATCAATTAGTTTTTCGATGGTGATGGTAGAATGAAGTGCACCCTTCAATGTACTCAAATCGATAAATTGTTGCAGAAATTGATTGTCGGTTATCTGCCTGATAATATGTTTTTTGTTGGAAGTATTGGATAGATAAAGTCCGATGTTGCTATGGAATTTCATTTAAATTCTTTCTGCAAATTACAATAATCTTAATTGATTTGAATTTTTTCACCAAGAAATCTTGGTTTCTTTCCAAATCCGAGGTCTATAAACATTTTCACTCTGGAGAATGCTTCTCTCACTTTAGTTTTGAAACCATAATATTTATTTACATCATGAGCATTGTAACCGATAGTATTAAAATTTAAAGATTTTGCAATATAAATAGCACGACGATTATGGAATTCCTGAGAGATAATAGTAAAGCTAGTTTGACTAAAAATGGCATCCATTCTGTAGACAGAATCGTATGTTCTGAAACCTGCGAAATCAAGAATAATCCTGTTTTCAGGAAACCCTCTTTCAATAAGTGCCTCTTTCATATCCTGTGGTTCATTGTAGCTGTTTTTGCTGTTGTCGCCACTTATGACAACATACTTTATTTTTCGGGCATTAAAAAGTTGTACTGTAGCATCGATCCGATAAGTAAAATACTGATTGGGTTTTCCGTTGCTCAGTGATTTGGATGTTCCCAATAATAGTCCTACATTATTAACAGGAATCAGTGCAACATCATTATATGTT
>CAIQOG010000171.1 GCA_903873355.1 uncultured Bacteroidales bacterium | reverse complement strand
GCATATTTTTTTTCGAGCAAATGTAAGTCAATTCAAATCAAAAAATCAAAGAACGGATCTATATTTCTGTATTTCAATACAATACAGATGTATGTTAAAAGTTAACGCAACGCTACTAAAAATAAATTATTAATGGATTATAATTTAAAAATACCTACGACTATTTCAGAAAACCTTGATTTTATTAAACTAACTAATAGAAAGTTAGCAGAATACAATATTATCTACCACATAAATGATGGTTTCAAAACAAGTGATTTTCAAAACTTTAAGTTTAAAGAACAACTGTTATTTCAAAAGTTTGAAAATCACAACCAACAACTTAATTTAATGCTTGTTGATAGTGTTTTTCCTATTATTTTAGCCGACATTGCTTTATTGGTATTTCTTGGTAAAATTAAATCTTTAGATAATTACATTAACTCAGATGAAAGGATTACATTTCCAAGAATTGTTAATGATATAGTGTTTTCACCGTCAAAAATAAAGGGTTTTATAAATGCTTTAATGTACGGTGAAGTTGGTGGAGATGATTCATGGAATGGAGAAACAAATAATCAAAGAATTTTCTGTAGAAGGAACTCTAATGGAGAATTAGAGTATTATTCAATTTATGATAGGAAAGAACTTTTTGAATTATTGATTAATAAAATGATTTTGGAAATTGAAAGTATTGAATGGTTTAATGATAATAAAACCGAAGTCAGTCTTAGATTAAGGATGAAATTTTAATCTTTTTCGTGGTATAACGAGAAAAGAGAACACGCCCGCAGCCTGTTCTCTTTTTTTGTTGATAAATTCTGCTGAAAATTGTTGGTTGAAATTTTGCAAATTAAAAATAACCTTGTAAATTTGTGGTAGAAAACGGGGATGCCTCTACCCTGCCCCGGTAACACAAATTATGCAGGAAAAATTCCGAAATACATACCGCATACCCACCAACCGCTGGCAGGATTGGGATTACGCAGCAGGTGCGTATTTCATTACCATTTGTACCGCAGGTCGTGAACGGTGGTTCGGAAAAATTGAAAATGGCAGCATGCATTTATCACCGGCTGGCGAAACAGCAGCACGTTTCTGGCACGAAATACCCAATCATTTCCCCCACGTGCGGTTAGATGCATTTGTCGTTATGCCCGACCATATACATGGTGTATTGGTGATTGATGATACAGCAATCGTAGAGACGTTGCATGCAACGTCTAATAAAAACCAATTATATGCAACGTCTGATAAAAACCCATTGCATGCACCGTCTGATAACAACGTGACAGAAAAACCGGATAATAACCCGTTGCATGCAGGGTCTGATAACAACACCAACAATATTTCTGATATTTCCAATGAATTGTACGATATTTCTGGTTCTGAGACGTTGCATGCAACGTCTCTACGGAATAATTCCGCAAATATCCTGCATCCAAAAAATGAACAAATGTCGATGATATCGCCGAAATCAGGTTCATTATCGCAAATAATACGTTCATACAAATCCGCGGTTTCAAAACAGATTCATCTGATTAACCCTGCCTTTGCCTGGCAAACCCGGTTTTACGATCGTGTGATTCGTGATTGGGATGAATTCCGGCGCATTGCAGGATATATTGAAACCAATCCGGAAAAATGGGAAGAAAAACAAAATTCACAAACCAATAAACAGCTATGAAAGTAAAAGTAGGTTTCAGGGTGCCATCGCTCACCAAACGCATAGCCGCCCGCATTAGTGTGAAGCGCTATGTAAGACAGAATCTGGGGTTAAAAGCACCCCGTGGGTATGGTTGGCTTACCAACCCCAAGAAAGCGGCTTATAACCGTGTGTACAACCGTACCACGAAAGGATGTGCGCCGGTGCTGTTGTTGATGATTGGACTGAGTATTGTGATAATGGGGCTATTAATTAAATAATTTTTCTTTTTAAACTATGAAGCATACCCAAAAAACCGATGAATACATTGACTATATTAATGATGCGATAGATGAAATAAACGATTTTAAAGATGATACAGCAGGGAATTTATATCTTGATGGTGAATTAATTATTGATTTTTTGTCAAAAATAAAGGATGATATTACCCTTATTGAATTCGAAGATATAAAAAGCGAATTTTGGGATACCTGCGACAATTACGATAAAATTCTGGCAAACAGGCATATTTTTGAAATCAAATTTGAGAAACTGCTTAACTGGAAATATACTAATAATCAGGTGGATATACTTCACAATATGAGACAATACAGGTATGAAATATTGGAATTTTTCAGCTATCAGGAAATTGTAGATATACAAATTGAGAAAGACAGGAAAGATAAAATTATAAATTT
>CAIQOG010000170.1 GCA_903873355.1 uncultured Bacteroidales bacterium | reverse complement strand
GAATCTGGTTTGCTTATGTTATTACTTTCATTTTGAGCATACAGTCTCCCATTGAAGAGGATGAAAAACAAAATTGGGAGGACAAAATAATAATATCTTCTATTCATAAAATCATATAAATCACATTAACAAGAAAAGTAAAAAATTAAACAAAAAAACCACTCTAATCACTGAAAAAACATCAAAAAATATATATTTTTCTATGATTGAAAATAAAGAAATTTAATTCTCATTATCAGTCAATTACTCATAGTTTTATATCGAGACAGATACAAAGTTACTCAATTTGAGTACAAAAAAAAACAGACCAAAGTCTTTTAGTAAAAGTGTTCATCTAACCGTTCATAAAACTATTGACAAATAATAACTGAAATCCAAAATTTGATAAAGCCAGTAAAAACATTGTTGATTATACATTTTTGATATCTAATCAACTGTAATACAATCTGATATAAAAGTTTAAAAACTAATTAGTAAATTTTTGTATTCTTGAAATATTGTTGTAGATTATAAATAATTAAATGTATAGTGTTAATAGTATAGCTGCAATTCGACAACTAAGAAATGTATATATTTCTATACATATGTACAATAAGACAGAGACCAAATCCGTGTGTTGTAGTAGTTTTGCATAAGTTTAAATGCATGTTCAAACGACTGCAAAAATTCAATCAAAAATTCCTTAAATTTTTACACTTCATGAGAAATTCTACTAAGGTTTTTATCCTTGTGTCTCTTTTATTGTTTCTGTTTGTACGATGTGCAGACGATAAAGAGACCTACTTCAACAGACCTGCCTGGTTACAGCCTCCGATTTATGAAGTCTTACAGAAACAAGGTAAATTTAAATGTTACCTGAAATGCGTAGACCGTACATTGTATGCTTCAGCACTGAAATCAAGCGGTTTATACACTGTGTTTGCACCCAATGATTCTGCTTTTAAAGCGTATTTTATGTCAAAAGGTGGTTACTCTGTTGTAGCTACAGGACCTGATACTGCAGCAGTCAGTCAGATACCGGATTCATTAGTCAACCAAATTGTCAGTTATTCAATTATTTATAATAACTATTCATTTACTCATTTGACCGATGTATTGAGTGGCGGTTGGGATACACTTACCAGTATCAAGAAAAAAACTACCTACTACGAAACTATTCATCAGGAAACATACAAAGGTAAAACCATTTGGGTTTATGACATGTCAGCGTTTAATCTGGGTGAACAAAACTACAAATATCTTCCTTTCTACCTCAGCCGTGTTTTCGAACGCTCCCGTAGTCATGTTCAGGCGGCTGACGATTATGGCATTTTCTACAACACACTTTATACCGGAAATAATGTACAAAGTGCAAACATTGTGGCAAAAGATATGCTGGCCGAAAATGGTGTTGTTCACGAAGTTGATCAGGTTCTTGAACCACTTCCAACTATTGAGAAATTATTAAACGACCCGGATTACAGTTCTTTCAAAAACTTAATTAACAAAGAAGGAACAACCGGTGATCCCTATTTCAAAACCTATACCTATAATAAAGCTCTGACTGACTATTTCAAACAGGCCATGCCAAACAAAAGCATTGACGAAGTATATTTGAAATTTTACAGCGGCCTTGCAGTTAGTATTAATAGCGAACGTTATGGTTCAGGAACCAAACAGGCAGAACAAGGTGGGTTCACCCTCTTTGCTCCCAACAATAAAGCTGTTCAGAAATTCTACGATGAGAAATTAAAAGCATACTATCCTAATGGTATTGGAACCGTTTCAAAGGATGTACTTAATTATTTTATCAATGCTCAAATGATTAACGAGCTTGTTTGGCCTGGTGATTATAAAGGGAGTATGAATTCATTTGGTGAGTTTTTCAATGGGAAAGGTGCAAAAGGAGATAATTTCAACAAAGCCAATTACAGCAAGATAGCACCTGCAAGTAACG
>CAIQOG010000169.1 GCA_903873355.1 uncultured Bacteroidales bacterium | reverse complement strand
GTTCTTCTTCCAGTTTGGCAGATGGATCTACTATCAAACCGTTTCCGTTAGGGTCGGCCATTAATCTATGGT
Source organism: uncultured Bacteroidales bacterium (assembly GCA_903873355.1). The sequence goes on along the minus strand of CAIQOG010000169.1, from coordinate 2,749 downwards.
GAGTTACCACAGCACATTCCTTAGCAAAACCATCCACGTGTTCAGCTTCTTTACTCAAAAACGATTTAGGAATAAACAGCGGGAAATATGCATTTACGTGTCCGGTTTCTTTAAACATGCGGTCCAGTTCGGCCTGTATTTTTTCCCAAATAGCATAACCATAGGGTTTTATCACCATACAACCACGTACGGCTGAGTTCTCGGCCAAGTCGGCTTTCAATACCAAATCGTTATACCATTGTGAGTAGTTCTCGCTTCGCGAAGTCAATTCTTTTGCCATATTTTCAATTTTCAATTACCAATAACTCAATTATCAATTCAATTGATTAACCAATTAACTGATATTCAAACGGAGCACAAAGATAATCAATTTTTAGGAAAATAGTGAATAAGAAGTCGGCAGTTGGCAGTAAGCAGTTGATAAAAAATTTCACTGCCAAGTGCCCACTGCCGACTAAAAGCTATCTTGTTGTTTACTTACAAACAGTCTTTATCCAGTTTGCTATAGTTTCCAATGCTAATGGAGAAATAGTTTGTTCAATTTCAGCATATTCAGTTGGTGATCCGGTCTTACTTTCCTGAAAAAGGTGATTTAGTCCCGTAAGCTCTTTGATTGTATAAAGCTTGTTACCACCCTTTTTTAGTGCATTTTCAATTGCCGGAAGATTTATTTTAGAACAAACTTGCAGGTCTTTGTCTCCATTTAGTGCCAGTACAGGACATTTTACTTTTTCAAGCATTCCAGCCGGATTATAACGGATAAAATTCAGCATCCACGGATTCATAAGATTGTCGACCTGAACTTTTGCCAGTTCATCTTCAGTCATGTCTTTCGGAATATCTTTTTTTGGAAAATCTTTAATGCGGGATTTGATATATAATGTCAGATCCGAACGTAGTTTAGCCGTGTCAGAAGCAAGTGCCATAATTTTGAAGACTTCACTGTTGATTTCTTTTGTCAGTTGGATATCTTCTTTACTCATTCCTGTTGTTATGCCAATATCTTCCTGTTGTTTCAACATTATATCTCCACCCGAAACGCCTGTACCTGCCATCAGTACAATGAAATTTACACTATTGTTGCCTGCTGCTACAATGGGAGCAATGATTCCACCTTCGCTGTGACCTATGAGTCCGATATGTTTTAAATCAACTTCTTTACGGGTTTTCAGGTATTCAACCGCTGCTTCCACATCTGTAGCGAAGTCGAAACTGGTAGCCGTTTTAAAATTTCCCCTGGAAGCAAAACAACCACGGTCATCGAAACGTAACACACCAATCCCTTTTTGGGTGAGATAATCGGCAATAACCAGAAACGGTTTATGTCCGAGTAATTCTTCGTCGCGGTTTTGCGGACCGCTACCGGTAATCAATACTACCACAGGGAATTTGCCCTCTTTTTTTGGTAATGTGAGCGTCCCTGCAAGTGTAATCCCTGCTTTTTTATTCTCAAAGGTCAGGTCTTCAGAATAGTATGGATATGGCTTTCTGGGTTCTTGTGGGCGTTTTACTTCCTGTTTCTGAATAGCTTTCCTTGTTAAGTTCATTGGGAAGTTCTGTCCTGCTTGCGAAAAAGTACCATTGATAGAGTCATTACCAATAAGCAATCCGCTATAATTAATACGCGCCGCGGCCATTTCAATAGTTATTATCTTGTTTTCGAACGTGGCTTTACTCATTGGTATGTTTTTCTGTCCCTGATCAGGACTATCCATGGTGGCGCTGTAACCTTTATCGGTTTTGTTGACATGAAATACAAGGCGAAGCTGCATGCCACCTACTTTAAGTATGCCATTCCATTCGCCGGTAACATCCTGAGCTTTTAAACTTAACGAACTCAGGATTAAGCTGATAATTAAAATTTTAATTTTCATCGTTTTTGTGTATTTTTCTGAATTCAAGATAGGAATAAACTATTGGGACTAGCGTGATAATGAGAGTTATAACTGCAAATGAAATTCCCAAAACGTAATTACTTTTGGTCAGAAATGCAATGAAAATAATCAACAAACCACCTATCATCCACATTCTACCAGCCAGACGGTGTGTGCTTTTCCATGTGGTTTCATTCTCCAATGCCCATGGTGTGCGTATTCCGATAAAGTAGTTTGGTTTAACTGTTTGGAGATAATTACCAAAAACTGTGTCAAATGCTCCGACAATAGCAATGAGTATATTTGGATTAATCTCACCTTTATTACTTACATATAGAAGATAGAAAGATATAACCGACATGAAAAGCGAAAATATTAACCGCAGGGAATAATACTTTTCACCCATTTGTGCAATTTTCTTTTTCGGGTCGAAATACGGTATTAAAAGCATTAAAAGGTAACTGCCAATTCCCATAGCACCAATCATATAAGGCAAACTCGTTTTCTGCGACCAATCGTTTGGGTTACCTGCAAAATCAAAATGAGTGGGTACTTGTGCCGGTAGATTTTTCCAAACCATGGCTAAATAAATAAACGGGATTACAATCAGAATCCACAAAATCAGTTCCTTGAAAAATTTGTTCATATTCTTATTTTTTTAATGTTAGAACGTATTGTAATAAATCATCAATAATGGTGGTATTGATGGAGTAACGAATAAATTGTCCCTGTTTCACGGCGCTGACCAATCCTGCCTGTTTCAGCTTGTCAAGGTGGTGGGAGACGCTGGGAGCAGTCATGTCAAAACGGGCTGCAATATCGCCGGCTGTCATGTCTTGTTTCTGAAGCATTTTCAATATCTCCCGACGGGCAGG
>CAIQOG010000168.1 GCA_903873355.1 uncultured Bacteroidales bacterium | reverse complement strand
TTCAAGAGAATAATGAAATTTTACTCACGTAATCAATATTTAAAATTAAATTCCGGTCAAATCTAATTTCATTATGGAAGCTCTGAAAATTTGGGAAAAAGCAAAAAGTTCAATTCAAAACCTTAAATCATTTTCGGTTGATAATACAAAGAAGAACAATACAAATCTTGCTGAACGCGTAAATCAATTTCAAACGGGATTGCAAATCACAGGTCAGTTAGTAAGTCTGAATAGCTGCTATTTTAATGGAAAAATTAACGGAAATATTGAAATTCACAACAAGCTTGTTTTAGGAGAGAACTCGGAAGTTGTTGGTGATGTTTTTGCAAAAGAATTACTTGTAAAAGGTAAGGTTATCGGGAATATCATAGTGGAAAACAAGCTCACCTTAAGTAAAAGTTCCAGTATCAATTCAAAAAGTCTGCATACTGCTTTGATTGAAGTAGAAAACGGTGCAGAACTTAATGTGAAAAATCTGGTTATGCAACCACAGGATAAACTTTCCGGCTTATTTCCGAAGTTGCCAGAATTTGAGGTTAAGGAACAATACAACGAACCTTTGAATGTTGATATTGAAGATGTGATAAATTCTACAGAAGAAAATAATTCTATTCTTAAATTTTTGCAGATTAAGAAAGAATAGGAGGTTCTCGTTTACTTGTTATAACAAAAAGCAAAACTCAGATTATAAAAATCTAATAATCTCTGTTTTGCTTTTTTTTTGCCCATCTCACAAGTTTTAATCATTCACAAAATCATTGACAAATTAATTTGTCTGAGAAGTAGATCTTTATTTGGCAAATTTCATGTGATTTTTTTAAAGAAACTATCCTGTAAGCACGAAATTTACAGCGAATTGTACTGATTCTATTTTTATTTTGTAATTTTGTCAGGTGAATCTGCCATAATTGCAGTCTTTGTTTCTTTTTATTATGCAACAGTCTGAAATACAATCAGTAAAACAACGATTCAGAATTATTGGTACTTCTGAATTAGTTGATAGGGCAATAGATATTGCCGTACAGGTAGCCCCAACCGATTTATCTGTTCTGATTACGGGTGAGAGCGGTGTTGGGAAGGAGATTTTTCCACAAATTATACATCATTACAGCCATAGAAAGCATGGACCATATATTGCTGTAAATTGCGGTGCTATACCTGAAGGAACTATTGATTCTGAGCTTTTTGGTCACGAAAAAGGTTCTTTTACCGGAGCAACCACTGATAGAAAAGGCTATTTTGAGGTTGCTGATGGAGGTACTATTTTCTTGGATGAAGTTGGTGAATTACCGTTATCAACTCAGGTTCGTTTATTACGTGTACTGGAATCGTCTGAATTTATCAAAGTAGGGTCATCAAAGGTACAAAAAACGAACGTAAGGGTTGTAGCTGCAACTAATCTCAATATGCCTCAGGCAATCAGTGAAGGACGATTTCGCGAAGATTTATTTTATCGTTTGAATACCGTACCTATTGCTGTTCCGGCGCTCAGAGAAAGAAAAGAGGATGTGGTTTTGTTGTTCAGAAAATTTGCTGCCGATTTTGCTGAAAAGTACCGAATGCCGCCCATTAAATTAACTGATGATGCAAAGCAACTTCTCACTAATTATTTCTGGAATGGAAATGTTCGTCAGTTAAAAAATATTACGGAACAAATTTCGGTTATTGAGCAACAACGAGATATAACGGGTCAAATTCTTCAAAACTACCTGCCTCAGGATGAAATTAAACGATATCCTGCATTACTATCATCTTTGAACAACGATAAAAAATCGTTTAATAATGAAAGGGAGATTCTTTATCAGGTTCTTTTTGATATGAAAAAGGATATGTTTGATTTGAAGAAGCTTGTACATGATTTAATGAATGGTCAACCTATTGATATTCAGAATTCAGATGTGAATTTTAAGCCAACTTTCCATAATCAAACCAATCCATATTTTCCTTCACAATCTGGTGCATATGATATGTATTCTGATAAAAAGCCGGAAATGGATGATGTTGAATTAGCTACAAAAATAGATGATATGGATAACATTCAGGATGCCGATGAATATCATGTGCTTGAAAGCACTTCAAAGCCAAAAACACTTGCGGAAATGGAAAAGAAGATGATTGCTGACTCCCTCGAAAGATGTAAGGGTAAACGAAAACTGGCTGCTAAGGAACTGGATGTTTCAGAACGAACTTTGTATAGGAAATTGAAGGAGTACGGACTTGACTATTAATTATTTATAGATTATTTAATGAGCAAAATTCATTCAAAAATTACTGTTTTACTTGTCGTATGTCTGGTTGGATGCATGATGCAGTCTTGCATTATTTCATATAAGTTCAACGGTTCAAATATTGATTATGGTAAAACAAAAACCATTTCAATTGCTGACTTTCCTAATATGGCTGAATTAGTTTATCCGCCTTTATCGCAACAGTTTACAGAGACGTTAAAAGATTCATATACCAAGCAAACAAGACTTCAATTTTTAAAAAAAGGTGGAGATTTGCATTTGGAAGGTGAAATTGTTGGATACCAGTTAACTCCAATGGCAATCAGTGCAGACTCTTATTCTTCACAGACTAAACTCACAATAACAATTAAAGTTCGTTTTTCGAACAATAAGAATCCTCAGGATGATTATGAGAAAACATATTCAGCTTTCCAGAACTTTGATAGTAATAAAATGATAACTGATGTTCAGGATGAATTAGCAAAAATAATGATTGCTGAAATTGTAGACCAAATATACAACGATACAGTAGCTAAGTGGTAATCCGTAATTTATGACTCACGAAGAATTCATAGCTTTGGTAAGAAATCAGCAGTCTGTTAAAGGATTGCATGTTTCGGAACTGAAAGAACTTACCGAAAAATACCCGTATTTTGTGAGTCCGCGGGTATTGCTTTCCAAAGCCATGAACCTTTCGAACGATATTTCAGCTACAGAAAATATAAATCTTACCACGATTTATTGTGCTGACCGGCACAAATTTCATGATTATATCTTTCCTAAAGAGACAATAGTTGAAGAACAATCCAGAATTGTCAGAACTTCGAAAAACTCGGGCAATTATTTTGATATGATTCATGCCATTGAATCACAGGGCGGTGATACCCGGCAATCGTTGAAAAGTCTTGCTGAAAAGCTTAAAGAGGCCAGAGAAATGGTTGTCAGTCAGCCGAATACCAAATCAATAGTTAGTAATTCTGAATCGGAACAAAAGCCTGTTCGTGCTGAAATTACGGATTATTTTAATGTGCCAACTGACACAATAAGATCAGAATCACCCGAATTAATTATCAAAAAGATGATTGAAGAGCGTAAATACTCGGAAGCAATTGAAATATTGAGGTCATTTAATTTGAATAATCCGAAAAAAAGTGTTTACTTTGCAGACCAAATTCGATTTTTAGAAAAAGTGATTTTAAATTCAAAATAAAAAATTATTATGTACCTGATTCTCACAATTTTAATTGTTATTGCCTCTATTTTATTGACTTTATTTGTATTGGTTCAAAATTCTAAAGGTGGTGGTTTAGCTGCCGGTTTTTCTTCTTCCAATCAAATTATGGGTGTTCGTAAAACAACCGACTTTGTTGAAAAAGCTACCTGGGTTCTTGTTATATCAGTTGTGGTTATGTCTGTAGTTGCAGTTGGAGTTCATAAACGTGAACGTGCTGCTAATCCAAACGAGTCGGAAATAAACAAAGATCAG
>CAIQOG010000167.1 GCA_903873355.1 uncultured Bacteroidales bacterium | reverse complement strand
CTTAAATAATAATTGGAATAAATCTGATTATGCAAAAAAAATGTTTTTCAAATTAATAATGTTTTTGGTTTCCAAACATTAAATACATTTGTTAATTATCATACATAAATCTATCTTTCCATGACAATATGTATCATAATGATATTTATTAATATGAAATACAAAATAATAGCACAAAATAATAGCAAAATGATATTGAAGAAATAAATAATTATTTGTTACTTTGCAACAGAAGATGTCAAATATATTTTAATATCGTATAAATATACCTTTTTTACTTACAATTATAAACAACAATACTAAAAAAACACAGTATGGAATGGACAAAAAACAATGATGCACTTGGAGCGGTTAATCGTGGGATACCCTGCGAATCGGGTCTATGTACCCTTTGCGACTCTTCTTGCAAGGGCAAGTGCGAAACCTGGCTATCTTGCCTGGAAGGACGAAAGATGCTTTATCCCCGTAACTTCGGTTATGTAACTTCGGGGGCAGAAAATGTTGCTGCAGTGGGTGTAGGCTATCATGCACTCCGCATTCAGGGTTATGCTTATGGTTCAAAAGGCATGAAAAATAATCTCACTGACAATCCGGATGATTGTATTTTTACAAATGTAAGTTTGGAAACCGAATTTGGTCGCGAAATGAAAACCAAATGTCGGTTACCGATAATGACCGGTGCTTTGGGTTCTACTTTCATAGCCGCAAGATACTGGCCATCGTTTGCGGTAGGAGCAGCATTAGCTGGTTTTCCAATAGTAATTGGCGAAAATGTTGTAGGGGTTGACAAAGAATCTGTACTCGAAAAAGGGAAAATAAAATCTGCTCCTGAATTGGAACGAAGAATTGAGTATTTTCAACGCTACTACGATGGTTATGGTGCAATTATTATTCAGATGAATGTTGAAGATACCAGAAATGGTGTGGCAGAATATTTGATAGAAAAGTATGGTAACGAAGTGATAATCGAACTTAAATGGGGACAAGGCGCAAAATGTATTGGCGGTGAAATTCAGGTAAAACAAATTGAATATGCACAGTTTTTGCAAGATCGCGGTTATATAGTAGATCCTAATCCTTACGACCCTGTAGTAGTGCAAGGTTATAAAAGTAAAGCCATAACTTCATTTGCTCGCCATAGCAGGTTAGGTTCTACCGATAAACACAACGTTGAAGCAGTTCGTGAAGACTTTATGAGTGCAATTACCTACCTTCGTAAAATCGGTTTTAAACGAATTACTTTGAAAACCGGTGCATATGGAATGGAAAATCTGGCTATGGCAATTCGATTCGCAGCCGATGCCAAACTCGATTTGCTTACAATTGATGGTTCAGGTGGTGGTACCGGCATGAGTCCGTGGAATATGATGCAACATTGGGGAATTCCATCCTTACCATTACATGCAAAAGCCTATGAATACTGCGAGATATTGAGAAAAAGAGGCATTACTCCGCCCGACATTTCTTTTGCAGGTGGTTTTGCACGCGAAGATCATTTATTTAAAGCCATGTCGCTTGGAGCACCTTACACTAAACTCATTTGTTTAGGCAGGGCACCAATGATTGCAGGTTTTTTGGGCAGTAATATTGAAGGCACATTCTTCCCTGACAAAAAAGCTCAACTCAATGCTCATTGGGATAAGCTACCAAGTACGGTTACTGAATATGGAATTTATCCCGAAGAAATTTTCTCAATGTGGGAAAATATCAAAAACAAGGTTGGTGTTAACGAAATGAAGAATATTCCTTTTGGTGCAATTGCTATGAGCGGATATGCAGATAAACTGGGAGCCGGATTGCAGCAATTTATGGCCGGTGCCCGTAAATTCAACCTGAATGAATTATCGCGCGAGGATTTAATTTCAGCAAACAGAGAAACTGCCGATGTTACAAATATACCATTTATGACAGATGCATTGGACAATCAGGCAAAAGCAGTTTTAATGGCTTAACAAGCACCGGATTAGCTTTAAGATAAGAGATCGATTTTACAAAAAATCGGTCTCTTATTCATCTCATTAAACGCTTTTATTCGATTTAATAGTTTAGATTAGATAATTTTATCTTTTGAAAACTGAATGTTGTATTGACAAAGAGTAATTTTTAAACAACTGAAATCGTTAATTATCCTCTGCTTCTATGCAATTGCATCTGTGAGAAAAAAAATAGCACGGTCGGGATTTAACTATCCTTCTGGCATTACACATTATTCAACTTATCAGTTTGATTAGAGTTATCGTACAACTTTGTTGCAGTTGTATTCTGCCCTGAATTAAAAAAAAACAATTCAAAAACAAAATATTTAAGCAAAAGCAGTTATAATTGAAAAATGATTTATAGCTTTGTGATTAAATTCTGGTTTTAATCATCCACACATAAAGTCAATAAATACAATGAAAATTAGATTATTAATCCTTATTTGTGTTCTGGCAGCCTTGAATACAAAGTCGTTCTCCGAAAATCCTAAAAAGATTTCAATTCTTTTTGAGCTGAGTGGAAACCAGGTTAATTCAACACTTAATGAAAAATGGAATATACGCCAGGATGTAGGATCGTATTATTCTTATTACAACTCATCGGGTGGCAGTGTGATGCCCGATATGTTTATAACACATTTAGCTGTTAAACCTGAAATTTCGTTGTTAGACAATAAGCTGGCAATCAGCACCGGACTGATTTTTTCCAACATTTTGTCAGACCTGAACATTGTAGATAACGGTCTTAACAGCACCGGTTTCTTTTATTTACGATACAACAGTACCGGATCAACAACAGAATATGCTAAAGTTCACTCAATTACCGAGTCGAGCAATTATTTAGGAATACCTTTCGACTTAAAATTTATTCCATTTACTGCCGGAAACTTTGATTTTTATCTGAAAGTCGGATATCAATTGGGATTTAAATTGTCGTCAGAGACCAAAATTGATTTTGTGAGCGAATCGATGAACCAATACCAATCATCCATTCTTCAATCTATCGGACTGACTACTAATAATTTATATTCTGCATGGACTAATGCAATTGGCGTCACTTATGGCAAAAGAGACAAAACAAGATACAACTTTGAAATTCTCCTGCCTTCGTTTATTAATACCGAAAACAACTCTACCATTACGATTCCCAATGTTTATACCGGATTCAGATTATCAATCCAGGTTCCAATAAAATCACGTTAACACTAACTTAAAACACAAAAAAATGAAACGATATATTTTATACATCACTATGGTAATGAGTACGATGCTTTTGTTATTTAATTCATGTACCATTTCAGAAGATTCATACGCTTTAAAAAAATCAATATTTATTGAAGATACTGAAAATCCCGGACTACCCATATATTCTGAGTGGGGTTACAATACCTTTGGTGCTTATGTAGATAGGCAGGTTTTTGTATCGAATAATGACGATGTTCCGGTAAAAATTATTGTAAATGGTGATACTCTGAATGTTATATTGAAAGGAACTATGAATTACAGTCCGGCTTCCATCAAATTTTCATTTATTGGATATCCACTTAAAGAGTATTCCGATCTGAAAGTATTAAACGACTCAACAATTGACCTGAAAAACAACAAAACCATTGTGGTACTTACAAGGTCAAACGCTTCTGAAACCCTGAAAATCATCGATGGGAAATTTCAGTTTATTAAAGTTCAGGATTTATACATTGATAAACAATATACAAAATCCATTATTTCAGGCACTTTCAATTTCAGAACTTTCTTTTCAAATGAACCCGTTGCTATATCTAATGGAAGATTCGATTTAGGGGTTGGTTACGAAAACTTTTACAACTATTAAAATTGACCTGTTGTACTTGAAACCATTCTAGGGCAATTCGGCTGATTCTCTTCATTGAGTTTCAGCCGAATTTTTAATAAACATTAAATATTTTATCAATGAACAATTACACAATATAAATAGTTATACTTTTGTAACCAAATTCAAAACAAACCAACCATGATTGATAATGAAACTGTCTCAATAGACAGGATAATTGAAAATCTTATTTATCTCCATCCCCTACTCTCAAAGAGCCTGACACGATCAATCCGCTCAAAAACCAATCTCAATCCGGGAAGTTTATATATTTTAGGAATGCTCAGCAAACACGAAATACTTTCCATGTCTGAAATTGGCTGTAAACTTTCGATGCCAAAACCTCACGTAACCGGTCAGGTCGACAAATTGATTGCAGAAGAAATGGTGGAACGCCTTTTCGATCCAAACGACAGACGCATTGTCAACATCCGGATGACCGATAAAGGAAAAGAAGATTTTATAGCCATAAAACAGGAAGTGAGTCAGGATATGCGTGAACGTATTGAAAAACTGGACGAACATAAATTAAAAACGCTATTCGATTCCACTCAGGTGGTTCGTGATATTTTATCAGATATCATGACAGATTCAAAACTAACAAGCTGTGCTAAATTTCACGAATAATATAAAAAAACAAACATAAAAAAATAAGAATATGACAAAGAAGAAAAAAGATTTAAAAGTTTACATTCCGCTTGCAGCTGTAGTTCTGTTTGTAATAATAGGTGCAACTTACTGGTATATTGATTATACAAAGTATATTAAAACCGACGATGCCTATGTAACATCGGATATAGTGACCGTAAGCCCTAAAATTATGGGACGTGTTAGTAAACTATATGCCGAAGAAGGTGATTCTGTAAAACAGGGACAATTGCTCGCCGAACTGGACAGCACCGACTTAATGGCGCAGAAGAAACAAATTATTGCATTAAAAAATCAAACTCAGGTTGGAAAATCGCAGGCTGAAGCTAAATATCAGTTCGACCTTAAAAACATTGAGGTATTGAAAATCAATGTGGAACGGGCTAAAGAAGATTTCGACCGCAGCAAAGCACAATTTACCGGTGGTGTAACAACGAAAGAGCAATACGACCACATGAAAAAAGCACTTGAAACTGCTCAGGCTCAATACGAAGTAGCCAAAGCGCAGATTCAGGTTTCAAAGACTCAGGTAGCAAGTGCTGAAAGCGGTATTGCTTCATCACAAACTTCGATTGAAGGTATCAATACTCAACTGAGAAATACTAAATTATATGCTCCTGTAAACGGTGTGGTTGCAAAACGCTGGTTACTACCGGGCGACATTGCTAATATGGGTCAATCTATTTTCACCGTGAACAACAATTCAAAGTTCTGGGTAATGGTATATCTGGAAGAAACTAATGTGGAAAAACTGCATATTGGTCAATCGGCCAAATTTACCCTGGATACCTACGAAGGTGTAACTTTCACAGGAAAAATCTTTCTGTTAGGTTCAACCACTGCTTCGCAGTTTTCATTAATTCCGCCGAGCAACGCATCAGGTAACTTCACCAAAATTACTCAACGTATTCCTATCAAAATTTCTATTGACGGTGTAGAAAAAGGCAACAAGCTTGACACTTATAAATTTCTGACCGGAATGTCGGCTGTTGTAAAAATTATCAAATAGAAATGCGTAAAATTCCAATTACACATAAAATTCGCAGGAAACTACGAAACTCAGATTCTTCATACCATCCCAAAAGCAAATACTATAAATGGTTTGTGCTTGGAAATGTGATGCTGGGGACGTTTATGGCAGTTCTCGACAGTACGATTGTGAATGTGAGTCTGCCGAAAATCATGTCATCATTTGGCGTGGGATTATCCACCATTCAGTGGGTTATAACCGCCTATATGCTTTCAATGGCGGTTATGTTGCCTACTTCGGGTTGGCTGGCCGATAAGTTCGGGTATAAAAAGATGTATTTCTGGGGCTTATTTCTGTTTACTTTCGGTTCGTTATTGTGTGGATTATCAAACGACGAAACAACCCTGATAATGTCACGTATCATTCAGGGTTTGGGTGCAGGAATGATACAACCCCTTGGGATGGCTATCATTACCCGTGAATTTCCACCGCAGCAGCGTGGTGTGGCACTCGGATTCTGGGCTATATCTGCTGCAGCATCCGTTTCGTTCGGACCAATGATTGGCGGATATCTGGTCGATAATTTCTCCTGGCAATTAATTTTCGATGTGAATATTCCGGTAGGTATTGCTGCTTTGTTGTTTACAGTCGTAATTCAACGTGAATTTATTCACCCAACTGCACGAAAATTCGATTATATCGGGTTCATTTCGGTTATTGTTTTCTTGCCGGTTCTGCTTTATGCATTATCAGAAGGCAATGCACAAACAAATTCTCAAGGTTGGTCAGCGCCCTATATTTTAGTGTGTTTTGCCATTTCGGCAATCGGTTTGGCTGTATTTATAACGCAGGAACTCACAACGAAAAGTCCGCTGATAGAACTACGATTATTAAAGGACAGAAATTTTGGAATGACCAATATTATCATGTTTGTATTTAGCATGGGAATGTTTGGAAGTACATTTTTGCTTCCGCTTTACCTTCAAAACTCAATGGGCTACACCGCACTTCAATCGGGTGCAGTATTCTTACCTGTTGGTATAATCCAGGGATTTATGTCGCCCATATCAGGTATTTTTTCCGATAAAGTAAATGCCAAAGGACCGGTTGTTTTAGGTGTTGGATTATTGGTTTTAAGTTTTTACCTGAATTCCGAATTATCATTCCTCACTGAGCGCTCGTACGTAATGACTACACTTTATTTGCGGGGATTTGGAATGGGAATGATTTTTACGCCCTTGAGCACCATGTCATTGCTTACTTTGCCACGTGAAAAAATGGCACAGGCTTCGGGAATATCGAATACCATTCGTCAGATTGCCGGTAGTATGGGAGTTGCTTTACTGTCAACTGTTTTGACATCACGGGTAAATTTTCATGCACAGGTTTATGGTGGAGCTATACAGTCAGGTTCACAGGTTTTTCAGAATACAACCCGGAATATTGCGACTTATATCACTCATAATGCAGGAAGTTCGTATGCAACTGCTTTGAAGCAAAGTCAGAGCATTTTAATGTCCAATGTAAGTTCACAGGCTTTTATTGAGGGAATCAACGACGACTTTTTACTGGCAGCTGGTATCACCATGCTGGGATTTATACCTATTTTGATGCTAAAATCGAAAAAGAAAACTATTCAGGGACAGGTAAAAGAAGAAAAAAAACATGTTGAAATATTAGATTAAATTAAAAATATGAGAACAATAAATAAACTTATAATTGCATTATTGCTGCTTTCAGCTTCAGCTACATATGCTCAGATAAATGAGGTGCCCGTTTCGGCCGATTCTTTGACTTTGTCGGGAATTATGAATCAGGTTATTACGAATTATCCCCTGCTTAAAAAGGGAGAGAAAGAGCTGATTGCGATTGACGCTAAAATAGGTCTTACTAAAACAGCCTATTTGCCGGATGTGAATTTTTCCAGTTCGTATACCCGACTTGGACCGACAACATCTATTACAATGGTTATCAATAACATACCACATGCACTTGAATTATATCCACCCAACATGTACAATGCTACCGTTTCGGTAAATGAAAACATCTACGATTTTGGGAAAACAGCTAAAAACATAGCGTTGGATGAAAAAAACAAGGAAATGGTTCAACTCACTGTAGAACAAGCCAAACAGCGCATTTCAATGGCCGTGATGGGTAATTTTTATGGAATCAGTTTTTTACAGGAAGCTATCCGTATCAAAGACGATCAGTTGAAAAATCTCAACGATCATTTGCAGTTTGTTCAGAAAAAAGCCGATACCGGTTCAGCTACCAGATATGACATTCTGACTACAAAAGTGCGTATTTCGGTGATTGAAAATGCCAAAACAGATATGCAAACTGCGTTACAGATTCAGATTAGCCAATTAAATTCATTTATGGGTAAACCACAAAGTAGTAACATTGTGTTGAAAAAAGAGTTGAATGTTCAACAACTGGTTCCTTCAGTCGATTCACTTTGTAACGTAGCTTTTGCCAATCGCAACGAAATGAAAATGGCACGTAAGAAAGTGGAAATCTCAAAATCGAGACTCGATGTGATTGGTGTTCAGAACAATCCATCACTCAATGCATTCGGGTCGGGAGGTTTTAAGAATGGATATTTCAACAGCAGTTTTCAGGACACCGGCATGTTGAATTATGCAGTAGGAGTCGGGTTTAAAATGCCTCTTTTTGATGCTAACCGCTCGAAATACCTGAAAATTCAGGCCAATGCCGATCTGGAAGGAAATCAACAGGAAACTGAACTCACCCGTCGCAGTATTACAAACGAAGTAGTTGAAAGCAGGGCAAATGCACTTTCGGCACTAAAAAAGGTAAAACAATCGGAACTACAACTTCAGCAGGCGTCACAGGCTTATGAGTTGGCCGAAGTAAATTATAAAGCCGGTGTGATTACCAATCTCGATTTGCTGGATAGTTACACATCACTCTCCGAAAGCAAACTGGCTCTGTATAAAACCAAAATTGATTATGCCGCCAATCTGCAACGTTTGAAAATTGCATTGGGTGAGAAAATCTACTAATTTATATCAATCCTGTCCGATAATAATTTGACTCAGCATCGAAAAGTTCTTTTAAAACTTGATTTTAAAGATTTTGAATTATTACGGGCTTACTTTTCACGCGACTCTTCTTTCCGCCTTGGAGAAAAAGCGTGAATAAAATTGTTGAAGAGTAGCGTTAAAAAGCCGTCCTTGTTTGAGCGACGAAGGAGCGAGTTTGGACGGGTTTAGCGAAACGTAAATAATTTTTAGCTTTTTATCCACAGCGGCGGCCTTTTTTGTTTACTTTTTTGGGCTGAAGCAAAAAAGTAAAAGCCAGTCCGGCTTGAGGACAACATAAAAGTTAATTTATATCTGTCAACAATAATTTATATTTCATTTTTTCAATAGAGTCGGTTTGAAAAATCTGACTCTTTTTGTTTCTATTAGTCAGTATTCTATCATTTTTTACTACTTTTGAATTCAATTTAAAAGAATCACTAACATGAGAAAAAGTATTTTTTACAAATTATTATTTATGGGCATTCTATCTCTACTTAATTTTACTGCGAATGCGCAGGATTGGGCAAATCTGAAAAAATATCAGGCTGAAAATGCTGCTTTAACAGCGCCATCAAAAAACGAAACCCGCGTTGTGTTTATGGGAAATTCAATTACTCAAGGCTGGAAAGAAAAAGACTCGGTATTTTTTCAGGTAAATCCTTACATATGTCGTGGCATAAGTGGGCAAACCACACCACAAATGCTTGTGAGATTCCGACAGGATGTGATTGAACTTCATCCTAAAATAGTTGTTATCTTAGCCGGAACAAACGATATTGCCGGGAATACAGGGCCTTCCACGCTCGAAATGATTATGAATAATCTGGCTTCGATGACCGAAATTGCCAAAGCCAACGGCATCAAAGTAATTTTGTGTTCCATACTTCCTGCTTATGATTACCCCTGGCGTAAAGGCTTAGAACCTAATATCAAAATTCCAAAAATGAACAGCCTGATTAAAGACTATTGCAAAAAAACCAATACCTTTTATCTGGATTACTTTTCGGCTATGGCGGATGATAAAAACGGTATGAAACCCGAACTAACGACAGACGGAGTTCACTGCACATTACAAGGGTACAAACTGATGGAGGCAATGGTTCAGGAAGCCATCGGCAAGGTTTTGAAGGCAAGATAGATAATTGGTTGATTGGTTGATTTGAAATACAAAATCCCGGATTTAAATCGTAAATAGTAAATGAATAAATAGTAAATGAAAAGATGATTTACAATCAATGGTACGTGATTCTCGAATCGCGCGAAGTAAAAGCTAAGAAGCCAATCAAAATCACCCGACTGAACGAAACGATGGTGGTTTGGCGTGACGAACAGGGCAAAGTGTGCTGTATTGCCGACCGCTGCTGTCATCGCGGGGCATCCTTGTCGTGCGGAAAACTGGTGGATGGTAAAGTGGAATGTCCGTTTCACGGATTTTTGTTCGACGGCGAAGGTAAAGTCCGCCTGATTCCTGCCATTGGCAAAAACGGAACAATTCCCGAATCGCAAAAAGTAAACTCCTACCCTTCCTACGAAAACTACGGGTTAATATGGATTTGGTACGGCGATAACGACAAGAAAACTGAAGAACCTTTCTTTTTCAAGGAACTGGCCGACATGTCCTACTCCACCTTTATCGACCCCTGGAACTCGCATTATTCACGCTGCATCGAAAATCAACTGGATGTGGTACATCTTCCTTTTGTGCACAAAACCACCATTGGATCAGGCAACAAAACCCTGGTAAATGGTCCTGTGGCAATCCGTGAAGGTGAATTACTGACCTTTTATGTGGATAATGTAACAGATGATGGTAAAACCGAACCACTCAAACCTGACGAAATTACCAATTACAAAAATCTTTTCAGTTTACAGTTTCATTATCCGAATATCTGGCAAAATCCTATTTCCGATAAATTCCGAATTTTTGCTGCCTTTGTACCTGTTGACGAAGAGAATACGCTAATTTACCTCCGGAATTATCAGAACTTCCTCAAAATTCCTGTTTTGAAACAGATAGTGAATTACTTTATGAAACTATCGAATATCGTTATTCTGCGCCAGGATAAACGGGTGGTAATTACACAGATTCCTAAGAAAACTGCAGTTAAAATGGACGAACGACTTATCATGGGCGATAAACCAATAATTGAATACCGGAAACATCGGGAAGAGTTGATGAAGAAATGATGTTGAAACTCATTCAGACCTAACAGGTTTTGGAAACCTGCTAGGTCTAAACCTCCGCCAGCTACGTATTTTGTTCAGTAAGTATATTCCGGCCAGGTATAAAAACTTTGGTAAAATCCAGACTCATACCCCCTGATATGTGGAAGCCATCTATATTCTTCTGTTTCCGGTGGATTGTACCTGCCACCGGTAGTAATATAATAATGAGTATTCGGTGTCAGACTGTCAATGGTTAAAGTTACAACAGGAGCAATATATTTAAAATTCACTTCTCTGCTCAGAGTATCTATTTTATCTCCTACTTCTTTTCTGATTGCAACGTATATCGAGGCCAATGGCACATTACCCTGATTACGTATGTTGAGCTTTGCCCGAATACTGACCGAAGTTGAAGTAATATCATAAACTGAATCAATGTTTAAATCAAAACCTTCATAGGTCAATTGAGGTGGAGTTTCTGTACAACTACATAGAATACCAATAAACAGGATAATAGGTAATATTCGTTTCATTTTTAATTTAGTTGAGTAAATTGCTTACAAACACTCATCCATTTGCACCCCGGTACATACGGGAGGCAAAGATGATGCTCTTTATATTTGCCCTGAAAGGGCTAAATATCCATAACCCCGTGGCAACGCCCGGGGATAAACAACATGCCCAAAGGGCTTCCGCTCTACGCCGCAGGTGGGATTATTCATCCATTCGGATGTTTTCCCAAGCCGTTGGCATTGGGCTGATGATAAGAAAGGCTTTTAGCCTTTTATGAACCTACAAATCCATATATAAACAGGCCTCCACAGGATATTTCTTACTAAACCTAACTAAATCCATCTTACCCAAAAACATAAGTTCATCTGTATCAAATGGAGGTCCCTGTGTCAGCAGTTCTTCAAATTTCTTAGTTGCTTCTTCTGATTTATCCGGCAATAATCCTTTGCCTTTCAGTTCCTGATATTCTTCTTCATCGAGATCAAGTTCATCCATTAAACTCTCTTTGTTTATCATACTCTTATAATTTTACAATTGTGTTTCTATTTTGGTTCACAGTATATTGCAAGGTGCTATTATCTTTGTTTTGATTGATAAATTCTTTGCGTTACAAAAAGGACGAGAAAAGTATTAATCAATTTCACTCGAAAACCAGGTAGTATAAGTCTTATTCACCACCTTTTCACGCATCATCTTCTTATCATTAAAGTTTCTTGATATATTACGGATGACATCACTGTAATTGTCTTCTTTTTCATTGATTTGATGATAAAATACTTTTATTGAGATACAATTTTTATGTTCGAATAAAGTGTTTAGTAAAGTTCTATCAGAATTACCGCAAGAATGTCCCATAACAAATATCTGATATTTTTCCGAGTCAATGTATTCTAGTAGTTTCTTATAGTTGTCTGTATCTAAATACCGTATCGATTTTACATTTTCAAGTAATTCATTATTATTTATTTCTTCTATTACTGCGTAATCTTTTCCTATTTCGTCACCATACCCAAATATTATTGGATTTGTCTTACTTTTTAATTCCCCATGTATATGATTAATCTCTATTTTGGGTTGATAATCCGAATATGCAGATTTAAAATATTGCGAATAATATGTTTCAACATTCGTAAAATTAAAGTTCAAGAATAAACAATTTGAAGGTTTAATTTGAAGATAATGTTTTGCAAGTTCATGATT
>CAIQOG010000166.1 GCA_903873355.1 uncultured Bacteroidales bacterium | reverse complement strand
TGGCGGAGATTTCAAAAAACTGGATTTATTTACCAGATGGAGTAAAAACCTGTATATTCCCTGGCTTCATATTCTGGCTAATAATCTGAAAAACAAAAATCACACACTAATACTGAGAATGTCTGAAGATAAAAACAAAGATAGTAAGGGCACAGCTTGTCAGATATATTATTTTGCGGTGAACGGTACAAAATAGCATAATTAATTTCAACACAAAACATGAAACGATTCTCAATTCTTTTTGCTGCTTTAAGCATTATTTTATCATTGTCAGCTGCTTATCAGCCTCAATTTTCAACTGCCGGATTTTATCAATTGGCAGGAACCGGACGTACGGCTTATTCCATGAATGTGGCATGGCGGTTTGTAAAAACGGATGTCAAAAACGCCGAATCAGTAAATTTCGACGACAGCAAATGGGAAGTGGTTTCAGTCCCGCACGGACTGGAATACCTGCCAAAGGATGCAAGCGGGAGTATTAATTATCAGGGACCTGCCTGGTATCGCAAACATTTCACACCGGATATGGCATTGAAAGGAAAAAAACTTTTTCTGCATTTCGAAGCCGTAATGGGCAAATGCAAAGTGTGGGTAAACGGAAAATTGCTAACCGAACATGTTGGAGGATATTTGCCTGTTATTGCCGATATTTCAAATGACTTGAAATGGGGCGAAGACAATGTGATTGCCGTTATGACTGATAACAACGATGACCCAAGCTATGCGCCGGGAAAGGCACAGAATGTGTTAGACTTCTGTTATTTTGGCGGCATTTACCGTGATTGCTGGTTAATTGCAACAAACAACGTACACATTACCGACCCCAATTACGAAAATGAAGTGGCCGGTGGCGGAGTTTTCATTTCGTACGATAAGGTTTCGGATAAAAGTGCTCTGGTGAATCTGAAAACGCATATTCGTAATGAATTGTCCACGGATTTTGCCGCTGAACTTATCTATGAATTAAAACAAACGGATGGCAAAACAGTGAACAGAATCGCTCAGAAATTAAATATAATAAGCGGAAAAGCAGCTTATTCAACGAAAGGTTTTGAGCTTAAACAACCCAAACTCTGGAGTCCGGAATCTCCGTATTTGTATTGGCTGAACGTGTATGTAAAAGATAACAAAGGGAATATTGTTGATGGTTATAGCACCAGAATAGGTATCAGGAGTATTGAATTTAAACAAAAGTCAGGTCTTTGGATTAATGGAAAACCTTATGAAAAAATAATGGGCACCAATCGTCATCAGGACTTTGCTGTCATTGGAAATGCACTTCCCAATTCAATCCAATGGCGCGATGCAAAAAAACTTCGTGATGCCGGAATGAAAGTGATTCGAACTCATTATGTTATCGATCCGGCTTTTATGGATGCGTGTGATGAACTTGGAATTTTTGCATTGGTTGAAACTCCGGGCTGGCAGTTTTGGGGTGACAGGCCAACATTTGCCCAAAGTGTATATTCCGACATCCGAAATATGATACGGATTCACCGTAATCATGCTTCGCTTTTCTTTTGGGAACCCATTCTGAATGAGACTTCTTATCCGAAAGATTTTGCCAAAAATGCTGCCGAAATATGCAAGCAGGAATATCCTTATCCATACAGCACATCGGCTTGTGATGATGGTGCTGATGGCGCCCAGTATTTCTCGTTATTATTGAGACCAGGGAATAAACTCGATTCAACAAAAACCTACTTTGTGCGTGAGTGGGGCGATAATGTGGACGATTGGAGTGCTCAGAATTCGGACAGTCGTGTAAATCGCAACTGGGGTGAAGTTCCGATGCTTATTCAGGCACTTCATTATGGCAAACCAGGCGTAGTAAACGAAAAATGGCCGCTTCCTTTTGTGGCGAATGTTGATGCTAATCAAATCAAACCAACATTTAATGGTATTTGCTTACAGAATTTATATACCTCTCCACGCCAAATTGTTGGAGCATGTTTTTGGCACTCGTTCGACCATCAGCGTGGCTATCATCCCGATCCGCAGTTTGCCGGTATTATGGATGCGTTTCGTCAGCCCAAGACTTCGTATTATATGTTTATGTCACAGCGTAGCCCGGTAAAATCCGATCTTCTGTCCGAAACGGGTCCAATGCTGTATATTGCCAATGAAATGACCCCGTTTTCGCCTAACGATGTAACCGTTTATTCTAATTGTGATGAAGTGCGGCTTACATTTTTGAAAAATGGGAAACAGGAATCTTATAAGAAAGATCCTAACCGTAAGGGTATGCC
>CAIQOG010000165.1 GCA_903873355.1 uncultured Bacteroidales bacterium | reverse complement strand
TGGAAGCACGTTCACGCAAATTCCTGTGGTACAATGCCATTCCTTTCGTTGTGTTTTTTCTGGTATTTGTAATCTGGACACTTCTCTCCGAAGGTTTTGCAGTAAATCCTGCCACGGGAGCGGTTACCATGGAAAAATACAAATACTTCACCAACTTTATTGAAATGCCTGTCGTACTGGTACTGTTCCTTCTCGGAGTAGTGGCTGTACTGGTTGGCGTGGTTGGCACATGGATTTCATCAAATTTTAAAAGCGGAATCTGGTATGCAGGTGTTGGCACAATTGTAACGGTTTGCAGCCTTTTACTGACTGCCGGATATAATAACACAGCTTATTATCCTGCAACTCCGAATCTGCAGAGTTCGCTTACTATTTCCAATTCTTCATCCAGTTTCTTTACGTTGAATGCCATGTCGTTGGTTTCACTGTTTATTCCGGTGGTGCTGGTTTATATTTTTATTGCCTGGCGTTCGATGGAAAAGAAGCGTACCGATATTGAAGATGTAAATGCAGATGATCACGCTTATTAAATCCTAATAATTTTGAAACAGAACAGGCTTTCCGCATTCGGGAAGCCTGTTTTATTTCAACTAAATCCTTAATCAAAAATCCCTAAATAACTTCCTGTTTCAAAACTTCTTACCATTTTTAATTGTTGTAAATTATGTTTTTCTACAAAGCGGATTAAAGCTATTTGTTATATTCGTCATTTATTGTAAATTGCAGGCCTGAATTCCCGATTCAACAAAAAACCTACTGAACTACTAATGAACAATTTAAGAAATGAAAACGGAAAAATTTGATGTACATGGGATGAGTTGTGCGGCTTGCGCGGGAGCTGTTGAGAGAAGCGTGTCGAAACTTTCCGGAATTAAATCCGTTAATGTCAACTTGCTGACTAATAGCATGAATGTTGACTTTGATGAACGAATTCTTACACCTGAAAGCATTGAGAAATCGGTAGAAATGGCTGGTTATGAAGCCCATATCCGACAAGATTTTACGAGACAAAAAGCCACACAAAGAAATACTGTTGATTATGCATTTGAGGAACAGGAAGAGTTAAAAAGGCGTTTTATATTTTCAGTTACTTTTCTTGTGCCGTTGCTCTACGTATCGATGGGACATATGATTGGACTGCCCTTACCACTTTTTCTACACAGTTCGGAGTACATATTCTTTAATGCATTTGTCCAGTTCTGTCTGTTGGTACCCATTGTAATAATTAACCGCGGATATTTTACGAAAGGGATGAAAAGCCTTTTCAAAGCCTCACCCAATATGGATTCGCTTATTGCCATTGGTGCAGGCGCTGCTATTGTTTACGGAATTTATGCTCTTTCGCGCATAGCTTACGGCTTGTACTACGGAATGGTGCATGATTACCGAAATGATCTTTACTTCGAATCAGCAGGAACAATTCTGACATTGGTTACGTTGGGTAAATACCTTGAAGCCCGTTCGAAACGCAGAACCACCAATGCCATTTCCCGCTTGCTGGACCTCTCGCCCAAAACCGCAACCGTAATCCGAAACAGAATAGAAATGGAAATTCCGGTAGGAGAGGTTGAACTGAACGAAATTGTGGTGATTCGTCCCGGAGGTCTTGTGCCGGTGGATGGAATTGTTGTCAGTGGCAGTTCTTCAGTGGATGAATCACCATTAACGGGAGAAAGCATTCCTGTATTTAAGGAGGTTGGTGACAATGTGCTTTCAGCCAGTATAAATAAATCAGGTGCATTTAATATAAAAGCTACCAAAGTAGGAAATAATACCACGCTGGCTCAGATTATTCAGCTTGTGGAGGAAGCTTCCTCGTCGAAAGCACCGATTTCAAAACTGGCAGATAAAATCAGTGCGATTTTTGTGCCTGTGGTAATTCTGATAGCTATTTTTACCACTGTGGCGTGGTTAATGGTTGGAAAGCCATTCGATTTTGCATTGTCGATTGGGATTGCCGTGCTGGTTATTTCGTGTCCTTGCGCGCTCGGACTTGCAACGCCGGTAGCGATCATGGTAGGAACAGGCAAAGGTGCTGAACACGGCATTCTGATTAAATCGGCCGAAGCACTTCAGATGGGCAGTAAGATTGATACCGTTGTGTTGGACAAAACCGGCACGCTGACCGAAGGGAAACCACGCATTACTCATATTTTCACATCCAAATCAATAACAGAGAATGAACTTCTCGGAATTGCGGCTTCGCTGGAAGAACCTTCGGAACATCCGCTGGCAGAGGCTATTCTGACCAAAGCCAAACAGGAGAAATTACTTATCCGGCAGGTGGAAAACTTTCAGTCAATAGCCGGACAAGGCATTGAAGGACGCATTGATGGTAAGTATTATGTGGCAGGAAACCTGAAACTGATGACCGACCGCAAAGTGAATATGCACGACTTCGAAACATTGGCTGATAAGCTTGCCGACGAGGGAAATACACCACTGTTTATTGCTTCCGAAAAATCAGTACTGGGAGTGATTGCCGTGGCCGATGTGTTGAAACCAACCAGCAAAAAAGCCATCGAATTGTTTAAGAAACTGGGAGTAGAAGTGGTGATGCTTACCGGCGATCATGCCCGAACTGCCGCTGCCATTCAGGCTCAACTAGGCATCAAAACCGTTATTGCCGATGTGCTTCCCCACGAAAAAGACAAAGAAATAAGCCGGTTGCAGGCCGAAGGAAAAACGGTAGCCATGATTGGCGACGGAATAAACGATGCTCCGGCGCTCACCCGTGCCGATTTGGGAATAGCGGTAGGCGCAGGAACGGATGTGGCCATTGAATCGGCTGACATTGTGCTTTTGCGAAACGA
>CAIQOG010000164.1 GCA_903873355.1 uncultured Bacteroidales bacterium | reverse complement strand
GTGTCAATAACGCAAACTCCCTTGTAATTCTTGTATTTCTTGGCAAATTTGCTGGCTACTTTGGCGAGTGTTTTGGTTGGAGCAATACCTAAACTAACCGGAATTCCGGTGTTTTGGGTGGTGGTGTGGACTATTTTTTCACCCAACCCTTTCAGATTGATATTTTCAAAACCATCGAACAACAGAAAAGCTTCATCGATGGAATAAATCTCAATCTCAGGAACAAAACTTTGTAAAATACTCATTACGCGATGTGACATGTCGCCATAAAGCACATAATTTGATGAAAATACGGCAACCTTGTTGGCCTCAATCAGCTCTTTAAGTTTGTAGGCTGGTTCACCCATTGGAATTCCCAGAGTTTTGGCTTCACCCGACCGCGCAATTACACAACCGTCGTTATTAGATAGTACCACGACAGGTTTGCCATTGAGCGACGGATTAAAAACCCGTTCGCAGGAAGCATAAAAGTTATTACAATCGAGTAAGCCGTACATGTTATCCCTAACCCCTAATGGGGAATTAGATTAGTTTCGTTTTTTATGTTCTCGTTTTTCAAATAATTAAAACAATCAGTTGTAATTTAATTCCCCTCTAGGGGTTAGGGGTTACTTCTTATGACTCTTAATTGAATACGTCACCACACCCCAAATGCAGAAATTGTTTTCTTCAGTAATTTTTATAGATTGAAACTTCGGGTTGGCCGGAACCAGGTAAACGGCATCGGGTTCAATTTTTATATACTTTAGCGTAAATTCACCGTCGATAAAGCAAACAGCTGTGTCGCCATCCTGTGGTTCAATAGACTTATCAATTACCAGAATATCGCCATCCACAATACCGGCATCCTGCATCGAAGAGCCTTTCACCCGCCCGTAAAAAGTGCTCGAAGGATTGGCAATCAACTCTTTGTTCAGGTCGATTTTCAGGTCGATATAATCCTGAGCCGGACTTGGAAATCCTGCCGCAATTCCACCATCTACTAACGGCAAAGACAATGAAGTTTCGGTATTTGCTGAATAGAAATCGATTGTTGAAGTACTTGCTATTTTATTGATTTTTTGCATGTTGCATTTTTTCGGACAGACTTCATTTATGCAGAAGTTCAATATTACAAAGTAACGCATTTTGTTTTAAAATAACAGAAATTCTTATCTTAAAACTTATGAAAGGTTTTTCTGTCAAGACTGTCAGTTTTATTTCGCGGACAAATGTTTTTTTGTACTTTTGTAAATCTTTAAAACTACCCTCAACCATTTAAGCACAATTTATCAACTATGAGTATTATTCAGATAAAAGACAAAAAATTTGTCTTATCCATTCCCGAGGCCGAAATTCAGAGTGCTGTTCGTAAAGTAGGAGCTGATATTAATCGGGATTTGGCCGATAAAGATCCGCTTTTTATTTGTGTGTTGAATGGAGCGTTTATGTTTGCAGGTGATTTAATGAAGACAGTGACAATTCCCTGCGAAATTACATTCATCAAACTCTCCTCGTATGATGGGCTTTATACCACAGGTACGGTGAAAGAAATTATCGGGTTGAACGAAAGTGTTGTTGGTCGTAATGTAGTTGTGGTCGAGGATATTGTTGATACCGGCATTACCATGGAACGGATTCTTGGTTCGCTAAAAGCCAAAGGTGCAAACGAAATCAGGGTGGCAACGTTCCTGCAAAAACCGGACGCCTTACAACGCGACATTCAGGTGGACTATATTGCTATGAAAATACCAAACGACTTCATTGTTGGTTATGGATTAGACTACGACGGCTACGGGCGAAACCTGAAAGATATTTATACGGTAGTTGAATAAATAACGGATTATTGTTAATCGAAATATTTAAGAAAATCACAATGAAAAACATTATTTTATGCGGTGCTCCCGGCTGTGGAAAAGGCACACAAAGCGATTTGATTGTAAAAAAGTACAACCTGAAACACCTTTCCACGGGCGATCTGCTACGTAAGGAATTGGCCGAAAAGACCGAACTTGGTCAGACTGCTGCAAGTTACATTTCGCAAGGCATTCTGGTGCCTGATCAAATGATAATTGATATTTTATCAAAGCATATCGAAAATCTGCCGGAAGACTGCAACGGAATTATTCTTGATGGATTTCCCCGTACAGTGGCACAGGCAGAAGCGTTGGAAGCTATGCTGAAAACCCTGCATAAGGAAATTTACATGTTGATTGATGTCAAAGTTAAAGAAGAAGAATTGATTAACCGATTGGTTTTACGCGGACAAACTTCAGGACGCAGCGATGATAATCTGGAAACTATCAAAAAACGATTAGAAGTTTATCAGGTGCAAACAGCTCCGGTAAACGATTTTTATAAAAATCTCAATAAATACACTTCTATTGATGGTATGGGAACAATCGACGAGATTTTCGACCGAATTTCAGCTATAATAGGGTAAAACGAGTTATTTTTTTGTAAAATAATTCTTCATAAACAAATCAACTAACTCACTAATTCAGATAATAAGAAATGTCATCATCCAACTTTGTTGATTACGTAAAGATATTTTGTCGTTCGGGCAAAGGTGGAGCAGGTTCCAAACACTTATACCGCGATAAACTGACCATGAAAGGTGGTCCGGATGGCGGTGATGGAGGACGTGGAGGCCATATCATTTTGCGTGGCAGCAAAAACCATTGGACGCTTATACATCTGAAATATGCCCGACATGTGCATGCCGGCGACGGTGATGGTGGAAGTCAGAGCCGTAGTTTTGGCAAAGAAGGCGAAGACAAAGTTATTGAAGTACCATGCGGAACTGTGGTTTATGATGCCGAAACCGGCGAATATCTGTGCGATATTACCGAAGATGGTCAGGAAGTAGTTTTGGTACAGGGCGGACGTGGTGGTCAGGGTAACTGGCATTTTCGTACAGCAACTAATCAAACACCACGCTTTGCACAACCCGGTGAGCCTTCGATTGAAAAAACGGTTATCCTCCAGCTCAAAGTGCTTGCTGATGTAGGGTTGGTAGGTTTCCCCAATGCCGGAAAATCGACACTACTTTCAGTTGTTTCGGCTGCAAAGCCTGAAATTGCCGATTATCCGTTTACCACGCTTGTTCCGAATTTGGGAATTGTTTCGTATCGCGATGGAAAATCCTTTGTGATGGCAGATATTCCGGGAATTATCGAAGGGGCAGCCGAAGGTCGCGGACTGGGATTGCGCTTCCTGCGTCATATTGAGCGAAATTCTATTTTGCTGTTTATGATTCCGGCTGATAGTGACGATATCATTAAAGAATTCGATATTTTACTCAACGAATTAAAGCAATACAACCCGGAATTGGTTGATAAACAGCGTATTTTGGCGATTACAAAATGCGATATGCTGGACGATGAATTGACAGAAGAACTTAAAAAAGAACTTCCAAAAGATATTCAGACTGTATTTATTTCTTCAGTTTCAGGATTAGGAATCTCCGAATTAAAAGACCTAATCTGGACGGAAATCAACAAAGAATCGAACAAGATAACGGAAATAAGCCATCGCCCAATGGACATTTATCATCCTGTTGTTGAGGAAGAAGAATTAGAAGAAGAGTGGGAAGATGTGGACGAAGACGATGATTTGAGTAAATACAAAGGCATCGGTTGGGACGAATTATAACCCCTAACCCCTTAAGGGGCTTATTGTTTGTTGATTTAGTTTCTATTAGAATTCACGGATAGTCATATAATTAGCTATGAAAACTATCAAGATTCTTTTTATTTTTTGCTTTATTATTTCAATAAGTCAATCAGGTGCTCTGAATCCTAAAGTTATCAGTTTCTCACACGTTAAAGATGGGACAAAGGATTTACGTGTGTTGGGTAATTGTATTTCAGTAAAAGTTTTGAAAAATAACACGCTGTTTCTGACCATTTATGTGAATAGTAATGGAATGGATATAAATGCCCATCGTCCAAAAGTTGAAATGCGTAAAGAAATCCTCTATATTCAACTTGAAGACACTAATAAAGTCGTATTTAATAGAGAATACAATCCAAAAACCCGCAAGTACGAAACAAGAGGTTATCAGAAAAGTGCTGTTTACCACACACCTATCGGAGGTCCTGATTTTCAACGATTCGAATTTGTAATTTCATCTGTCAAAAAAATGCCAGATAACATATATTTTGGCACCAAACTTCTAAAAGCTTGCCCTACGAAACCCATACAATTTGAAATTTTAAGAAACGATACTATAAACCTTATCAATAAAAATGGACAGAGGGATGGTTTCTGGTATGAATTCTATCCATCCGGCAAAATGAAAACCATTAGAAAGTATAATAATGGAACTTTTCAGTATGGAAAGGTATACGATGAAAATGGGAAGGAAACAGGGCAGATTTATGAAACAGGTTGTTGAATAAGTGAAATAGCCGTATTAATTAACAAAACGATAGCCTAACGAATTTGATAGTAACTAAAAATTCTGATTGTTTCTATTTTACAACTACTCGTCAGGGCGGTGCAAGTGTGGGCAATTATGCTTCATTCAATCTGAGTCCGTTTTCCGGTGATCAACCGGTTCATTTGGAGGAAAATCAGCAGGTTTTGTGTCGGAAACTGGGCATTGATGCTGAAAAGCTGATTATTCCGTATCAAACTCACGGAACCGAAATCCGTGTTATTGACAAGACCTTTTTCCTTCTTTCTGCTTCTGAAAAAACTCTATATCTGCACGGTGTTGATGCATTAATCACAAAACTACCACGAGTGTGTATTGGAGTAACTACTGCCGATTGCGTTCCGCTAATTTTCTTTGATACACACAAAAAAGTTGTTGCTGTGGCTCATGCCGGTTGGCGGGGAACTTGTTGCCGGATTGCTGAGAAAACAGTCAGGGTGATGATGGAACAATTTGATTGTAAAGCAGATGATATTCTCGTCACTGTTGGGCCATCCATTTCAGTAGATGTGTATAATGTGGGCAGTGAGCTGGTTGAAACTTTCCAAAATGAAGGTTTCGATACAGATGAAATTTTTGTGGAAAAAGGTGAAAAACTTCATCTCGACCTTTGGAAAGCAAACAGACAATCTTTACTGAAAGCCGGAATCTTACCTCAACATATCGAAATAGCCGGAATTTGCACGTATACCAAACATGATCAATTCTTTTCAGCGCGTCGTCTTGGAATTAAATCGGGGAGAATGTTGAGTGGTGTTATGTTGGCCCCTAAATCCCCTAAAGGGGACTTAAAGAATGATTTGCTAATTTCATAAATATTCATTACATAGTTATTCAATAGCCTCCTTCAGGGGGTTGGAGACCATTCATATTCATTATGAAAGTAGAAATATCTTCTGAAATCAAGGAAAAATGTCCAAATCTGAAACTGGCAATTATTCAATGTCATGTTCGGAATTCTGAGACTTCTGCTGAGTTATGGCAGGAAATGGATGCGGAGATACAACGAATTAGAACTTCATATTTAATCGAAGAAATCAATAAACGACCGGCCATTGCAGCTACACGACAAGCCTATAAAGCGCTGGGAAAAGATCCGAACCGTTACCGTCCTTCTGCTGAAGCGCTTTGCCGGCGGATTGTTCGTGAGATTGAGGTATATAAAGTCAGTACGCTGGTGGACATTATAAACCTCGTTTCCATTCGCAGTGGTTTTTCCATTGGTGGATTTGATGCCGATAAAATACAGGGTGATGTGGTGTTGGGAGTCGGTACGAATAAAGATGAATTTGAAGCGATTGGACGTGGCTTGTTGAATGTAGAAGGATTACCGCTTTACTGCGACGAAAGAGGAGGAATAGGCACACCAACCAGCGATAATGAACGTACCAAAATTACCGGTTCAACTACCAATCTGCTGATGATAATCAATGCCTATTCAGGGAATGACGGTTTACAGGAAGCTGTTGAACACAGTAAAACATTGCTTGCCAAACATGCCTGTATAGCCTCGTTTGAGGTTGAATATATCAGCTAATCAGTTTCCCAGTTCTGACAGAATTTTCTCCAAATCCGTATCTAGTTCGTGAAGCTGTTTTTTACAGAAATCCATCAAAACGGCTGCCCGTTTCACTTTCTCGGAAATAAGTTCCATATTTACTTCGCCACCGTTTTCAAGTTCAGCCAGAATCTTTTCAAGTTCTGCAACGGCTTCAGTGTAGGTTAGTTTTTTCATGATTTTGATTTACCCCCGACCCCTAAAGGGGAGAATAGTTGTGATTATTTGTTTAATAAGTTTCAGTAAAAAAGTACCCAAAGTTCCCCTTTAGGGGTTAGGGGTCATTCATCCGAAAAATGCACCAACACATGCCGGTACGAGTTGAAAATCTTCGATTTGGAAACAAAACCAAGGTAAACTTTATCATCGTTGACTACGGGAAGATACCACGAATTAGTATCTTCAAACACATCCATTACCTTTTCCATGGGCATATTCACATGAAGAGTTGCAGGTATGGACGACATGAGTTTATTCACTTTAAACCGGTCGTACAAATCCTGTCGGAACATGATATTCCGAACCTCATCAACCAGTACAATACCCATTATTTTGTTTGTTATGGGATGAAGAACAGGAAACAGGTTTCGTTTGGAACGCGAGATATTTTTCACCAGTTCGCCAAGCGTCATTTCGGGATTTAATACGATAAAATC
>CAIQOG010000163.1 GCA_903873355.1 uncultured Bacteroidales bacterium | reverse complement strand
TGCTGAATTTCTGAAAAAAATGGAGGTCTATCAACATGCCGAATTCTTTTATCAAATAATATTAGACGTTTCAGATACAAACGATCCTAAATTGCCAGAAAGATTAAGCAATTTAGGATGGGCATTGCTCGACCAAGATAAGTATATCGAGGCCGATAAAATTTTTCGTAAAAGTTTATCAATCGCCCAAAAGAATCAAGATTACATTAATATTGAAAACAGTTTACTATCATTAACCCATTCAATGCTATTACAAGAAAAATATGCCAAGGCAAAGCCATTCCTAGAGCAAGTATATACAATTAGTGATCAAATTCTTAATTCCCATGAACCGCGAATGGCTTACAGAGCCAATAAATTAGCTATTTTTTTTGAAAAACATAAGAACACGGAATTAGCAGAAAAACTTTATCGTCATTCACTTGCTTTAAAGGAAATATATGATGATTATGATATTGATATTACAGATATTTTAAATAATTTGATGGATTTGATTTGGGAGAATGGCAATGATGATAATGAACAATTTGCTCGGCGATGCTTAGAAATTTCCACAGAAAAATTTGGCATAAGGCATTATGATACAGGTACCGCGTATTTTAATTTAGGACGTGTATTATCATTAAATAGTCAACTCGAAGAAGAAGCGGAAGATATGCTTCGTAAATCAGTTAAAATTGCCGAAAAAACAGTAGGTAAAAGAAGTTTAGTCACATCCGAAAGGTTAGTTCTGCTTGGAAACCACTTAAGTAACATGGGTAAATTAGAGGATTCAAAAGACTTACTCCAGCGAGCTGCAAGAATAGACGAATCTATTTTAGGCGAAAATATCAGAACGCTTACAACCCTCACTCAGTACGCACGAGTATTGAAAAAAATGAAACTCTTTGAGGAAATGTTAAAGGTCTTTCAGCGCATTGTAAAAGGTGCGGAAAATATATATGGTGTCCGTCACGAATATACACTGTTAGCTCATGTTCTTATGAATGAAATACATGATTATAATTGAGAGTAGTGTGATCAGATTTACTCAAATTGTTCCACATATAATATAGTACATTTATCAATGTTATTTAGCTTAAATAATTGGACTCATCATGAATAAAAATGAATTAAAAGATTTACTTGGATTATCTGAAAATGAAATAAATTCAAAAGAATTACAAATTAAATATTATCAATTTAATGAATTACCCGAAATGTTATGGGACTTAATTCAGCTAGAAATTTTGGCATTATCGGATTGTCCTAATATTATTCACTTATCTGAATCAATTGATAATTTAACCGAACTAACCTCCTTAAGCCTATTTTCATGCACGTCATTAAACACATTACCAAGTTCAATAGGTAACTTAACTCAATTAACTTCCTTAGACCTCGGTTTTTGCAAGTCATTAACCGAACTTCCAAGTTCAATAGGTAACTTAACTCAATTAACTTTCTTAGACCTCAGTGTATGCCATTTATTGACCTTACTTCCAAACTCTATAGGTAACTTAACGCAATTAACTTCCTTGCATCTTAGAGGTTGTCGCTCATTAAC
>CAIQOG010000162.1 GCA_903873355.1 uncultured Bacteroidales bacterium | reverse complement strand
TTCCGTATTATTTTGCACGTGAATTATACAATAATTCTAACATAAATATCCCTATTGGTTTGTTAACTCCTGCTGTGGGCGGTTCTTCAGTTCAGTCGTGGATGAGTCGTGAATCATTGGCTGCAGACCCACTGCTGAAGAGTACTGTTCTAGATCCTTTCGACCAGAGTCCTTCGCTTGCTTATGCCACAGCGTCCACCGTATTGTATAATGGAATTATTGCACCGTTAGTGCCATTTTCACTCAAAGCATTTCTCTGGTATCAGGGAGAAGCTAATAACGGCACAACGAATTATGTTGATATTTACAACAGACTTTGCAGTACTATGCTTTCCGATTGGCGTGCATCATGGGGTCAGGGCAATATACCGTTTTATTATGTACAAATGCCGGCATATATTTACATGTCCACAACCCTGCGCGATCAACAAACCAATATGCTGACGGTTCCTAATACAGGTATGGTAGTATCACTCGATTTGGCCGATGCAGATTTGGGAAACATTCATCCACGCAATAAAAAAGATGTGGGGTTACGCCTTGCCCGTTGGGCTGAAGCAAAATTGTACGGACAAAATATAACCTATGCTGGACCATTGTTAAAGTCATTCTCTGTGGAAGGAACTAAAATCCGTATCAAATTCCAGACTGCTTCCATTGGTTCTGGTCTTACCACCCGCGATGGACAAGCATTGAATAATTTCCAGATTGCCGGGAATGATAATAACTTTGTTACAGCTACTGCAGTGTTCGATGGTAATGATGTGCTCGTGTCATCAGGTTCGGTAACAAGTCCGGTAAATGTGGCTTTTGCCTATTCGTCAACATCCATTCCAAATCTTATCAATAAGGACAGTTTGACTGCTTGCCCATTCCGTACCGATAAATGGAATTATGCCATTACCGTTGATCCGGTAAGTCCGAATGCAATACCAAAGATTACATCCCAAAAAGAGATAATGAACATATTTCCTGTTCCAACTAAGGATGTACTTAACATTAAATTTACTGAACCCATTCAAAAAGCCACTTTGGAAATTTTGGAAATTTCAGGCAAGGTCATTCTTCGAAAAGAAATTCAGTCAGAAGACAAGTATTTTTATATAAATGTTTCTGATTTAACAAAGGGATTATATATTCTTAAACTTACCTCGAATCAATACTATTCAAGCAAAGGATTTTCAATTTATTGATAAAAACAACTTTGGACGAATTTTCGCATCTATTTCAACAAAAAGACACCCTAAATTAATCAATAACTCTATTATCTTTGCTGCATAAATAATAAATATAAAATTATTTCAATACGTTTAAATTATAAAATCATGAAAAAAATCTTTACTTCAATTTTATTTGCAATGGCTATTTCTGTCGGAGCAAATGCGACTAATTATTATGTTGATGGTTCCAAGGCCGATGATAGTGGCAATGGACAATCTTGGGCAACAGCAAAAAAAACTATAACTGCTGCAAGTGCACTCGGTGTAGCCGGTGACAATATCTTTGTGAAGGCCGGAACTTATTCTTATTCACAAGCTACTTCAGGCAGTTCTTGTTTGGCAACAACTGTTGAAAAGAATTATTATGGAGGATTTGCAGGCACAGAGACTTCAACTTCAGATCGTGCAATTTCCGATTTGGATGGGAATGGCATTGTTGAGCCATGGGAGTTTAGTAATCCAACTATTTTAAGCTTGACAGCTTCAAATAATGCGTATGGTTTGTATTTTAACACCAACACTTTTTTGCGATATTTTGATGGATTTACGATCACAGGATCGAGTACAGGTATCTCAATCACAGGAACAGCCACAACTTATGCAAACAGCTTTATTAAACTTAATAACAATATTAATTTTCAGAACAATATTGTAAATGGAGTTACTTTTTCTGAAGCTATGAGTACTAGCGGAAGTTTTGGAGGATCAGTTCAGGGAGGTATTATTGGTGTTTTAGGACAAGCTGGGACAATAAATAATTGTTTGATCGAAAAAAATATTGCAACAATTACTGCAACCGGAACTCAATATGATAATTCTATATCTCCAATTATTTTTATAAATTCTGCAGGTACTACAGGACGAAACGTATGTTCAAATACTGTCATTCGAAACAATCAGGTATCGCTTGATTGTTCAGGAGTTACAAGTATGACCTATAACAATCAGAGAGGAATGATACTTGCATTAACACCTGGTGCAAATTCAACATATGCAAATGCAGTAAAAAACGTAATCATTCATAACAATACAGCATTATTTACTCCAAAGACTGGTTCTGCTGCTAATACAAATCTTGGAAACGGAGGACTACTGTACGTTTATAATCCGGGGACGAGTGGGTATAAAGATTCAATAATAAACTGTATTGTTGCCAATAATAAAATGACCCGTATTGGTTATGGTATCAAAGTTGGTTTTAGTAGTGCTGCCACACAATACACGCATATCGTAGCTAATAATGTTGGTTATCAAAATATAAACTATGGTGATGTTGAAACAACCAATGCAGTGCAAAATTTTACTTGTTGGACAACAGGTACTAATGTGGCTAATTTGATTGCTAACAATATAGGTAATGGAGGTGTTAGTATAACATTGGCAACAGGTGTTACAGTTAATAATCTTTCTGATCTTGCTACTGCAAACACCGGCGCTAAAGCACCTTATTTTTGTAATCCAACAACCTCTATAGGAGCAAACCGTGTGGCTGGAAGTCCTGATTCAATTAAAATTGCTCAATCTCGTTGGATGATAGGTTCAGGTTCCTACCTTTTGGGAAAAGGAATAACAACACTCAATAAAACCGACAAAGCCGGTCATTCATTTGTTGCTACTCCTTCTGTTGGAGCATATGAATATGCTTCAAATGTAATATCTGTGAATATCAATGAACCAGCAACCAGTACAAGTTCGGTTACTGGTGCAGGTACATATGATTATGGAAGCAGTGTAACGCTTACTGCCACACCGTATAATGGTAAATTATTCTCAAATTGGACTGATGTAAGTGGAACATTGTCGAGTAACTCTTCTTATACTTTCGTAACGACTAAAGACAATACCATTACAGCAAATATTATTGTTGACCCTACTACTGTGGTTGAAAATGTGCCTGAATTTTTGCCTGTTACAGTTAAAGGACAAGATTTGATTATCAATATTTCTGGACAGTTGGAGGTTTACAACTCAGTTGGACGTTTAGTGATTTCTACTAAAGTAAATGACACTGCAATTCGTTTAAATCAATCAGGGGTTTATTTGATAAAAGTTAAAACACAGAAAGGATTACATCTTCAAAAAGTAATTATTTGAAAAGAAAATTGTTTTAATTAAGTATAATAACAGAGTTGGTTATTTTAAAAAATAGTGTAAATATCTGATAGTGTGCCACATATATTTTTTCTTATAAATTACAACTATTTCATCAGTTGAACAATTTTCACCCCGAAAAATGACAAAAATACACCCATCCTTTGCATTTCAACTATCTATTTTTGCACCTATCAAATTGAATTTAAATCAAAATACAAATTTATTAATCATTTAAAAACGAATTCTTATGAAAAGAATCATCACATCATTATTAAGCATTTTAGTTGTTTGTATAATAGCTAATGCAAAAATTGTCTATGTCGCAGCATCCGGTGATAATTCGGATGGATCTACATGGGCTAAAGCACTAACAAGTATTCCTAATTCAGGAAGCTCTGCCATTAGTGCCGGCGACTCCGTATTTATTAAAGGTGGATTAGCGGTTACTTATTCGTTTAGTGCAACTGTATCAAACAATTCAGCATTTGCCACTAAGGCAGATGTGAACTATCTAGGAGGTTTTACAGGTACAGAAAGTAATTCTGCGCAGCGTGCAAAATCAGATTTAGACAACAATGGTATTATTGAACCTTGGGAATTTACAAATCCTACAACACTAAGTTTCAATTCTACAAATAATGCGTATGGATTGTATATTAACTCGAATACAGCAAAAAGGATTTTTGATGGTTTTACCATTACCGGAACTTTAAATGTAGGCCAATTATCAGCTTCAACAGGTGGTAATAATATGGTAAAGATTAATAATTTTACTACCTTTCAGAACAATATATTAAGTGGTTGTACTTTAAGTGCTGCACCTAACACTGCAACAGCTAATATGGGTTATACAAAAGGAGCATTGTTATTTATGGGTCAACCAACCACTACTACAGGAGGGTCTAATAATGTCGACAATTGTTTAATTGAAAATAATACTTCTACAATAACTCCTACAAGTTCACAAACTCAGGATGTTCAACAATCACCTCTCGTTCACATTGATGCTTCAAATACTACAGGTAGAAACGTCTTTTCAAATTGTGTTATCAGAAAAAATCAAATAACACTAGATTATACAAGTTTTGGCATGGGCACTCCAACCTATAACAACCCTAGAGGAATGATAATATCAATGTCATCAGGTACTACTTATAATAATTGTATGAAAAATCTAGTTGTACATAATAATTCTGTAACCTTTATTCCAAAAGGCGGCACTGGTACAACAAACTTAGGCAATGGAGGTCTGATATTTACTTATAATTCTGCCACTACAAACATGGATTCTATTGTAAATTGTGCAGTTGCAAATAATAGTATGATGCGTATAGGATATGGAATCAGAGGAGGGTTTTCAAATACAACACAGCCCTATCATGTTATTGCAAATAATGTATTGTTAGACAATAAAAATAACAATGGGTCAGGAACAATTTCTGTACAGAATCTAACAATAAATCAAACACCTGCAGGTTCTGTTGGAACTATAACTGTCGCAAACAATATTGCAAATGGGGGAACTGTAACAACAGCAAATTCAAACAATGTCTTTAATAATCTCAACGATCTTTCTTCAACTAACATAAATGCAAAAGGATCATATTTTACGTCACCAACATCCATAAATGGCTACAGCACTGATGCTTCTATTGCCACTTCACGATGGACTATAGAAACTGGTTCATATTTAACTGCTAAAGGAGTAGCTACAGGCAATAAATATGATAAAGCAGGTTTGCCTTTAGCTGGAAGTCCAACCGTAGGAGCATACGAAACAAAAACTACACCTGTTATAACATGGAATCAATCAAATTTAACCGGATTATTAACTACTGATAATCCTTTAAGTATAACAGCAGCAACATCATCAGCTCCCCTCTCATCGGCAATAAGTTATTCTTCACAAAACAATTCTGTAGTTAGTTTAAGTGGTAATACTTTGACTGTTACCGGCTCGGGTTCTACAACAATTACTGCTTCACAGGCTGCAAGTGCATACTACAATGCAGCTACATCTGTAATTAAAAATATTACAGTTTCAAAAGTAAACTCAAGCATTTCAGTAACCGGAACGACCAGTTTTAATTATACTGGATCAGCACAAGGTCCTGCTACTTCAAGCGTAACAGGTTCTACAGGTACAGTAACTTATAGCTATGCCGGAACAGGTTATGGTCCAAGTGACACAGCTCCAACGAATGCTGGAAGTTATACAGTAACTGCTTCAGTAGCAGCAGATGCAAACTACAATGGAGCAAGTTCATCGGCTACAGACTTTACAATTGCAAAAGCTTCTCAAACCATTAGTTTTAGCTCATTAAGTAATGTAACTGTAGGCGATGCAGATTTTGCTCCGGGAGCTACTTCAGCTACTTCAGGAACAAATGCCATTACTTATTCAAGTTCAAATGAAGCTGTAGCAACTATCGTTGAAGGTAAAATCCATCTTGTAAGTGCTGGTTCAACAACTATTACTGCTTCGCAAGCTTCAAGTACAAACTATAATGCTGCAACCAGTGTGGAACAAGGCTTAACTGTATTGGCTGCTTCTATTGTTGTTTCATCCAATTCAAATCTGTCGACCTATTCACCAACTTCAGCAACCGATGTAACAGTTTCTGCAGGTGAACTAAC
Source organism: uncultured Bacteroidales bacterium (assembly GCA_903873355.1). The sequence continues at coordinate 551 of CAIQOG010000162.1, read as the reverse complement.
CATTGATGAAAATGCGACCGTAAAAACAATGACAGTAAATAAGGGAGGAAAGCTTACTCTTGCTTCAGGTAAAACGCTTACAGTGGTAGGTGCATTAACCCTTCAGAGCGATGCCACAGGAACAGCTACCTTTGTTGATAATGGAGGAACACTTTCAGCAGGAAGTACCAACGTTCAACAATACCTGACAACCGGTCGTAACTGGTATGTTTCAAGCCCTGTTTCGGGAGCGACTGCTGCTGTATTTAATCCTGCAGGATTGAGCAACTTACTTTACAGTTATGATGAAGCACATGGTAGCACAGCACCATGGCCGACAATTACAAATAATGCAACAGGTCTTACTATAATGAAAGGTTATGTAGCTAATATGGCATCAAGCGGAGTAGTAACTTTCACTGGTACGTTGAATACCGGTGCGCAAGAGATTGGTCTTACCCAAACATCAGGTCAGGTTAAAAATGGATTTAATTTGGTAGGTAATCCATATCCAAGTTATTTAGACTGGAATAGTATAACCAAAACCAATATGTTGACCACCATGTGGTATC
>CAIQOG010000161.1 GCA_903873355.1 uncultured Bacteroidales bacterium | reverse complement strand
TTTGTTTTCGCTAAAATATTGTGGTTCTGGAGGATATGGATAGTATTTATCTGAAATATGTATTTCGTCTCCAACCTGAAAATCAAACACATTAAACCATGTAAGATTCTGAACTCCTATTTTTGGGTTAGTAATTCCGACTAAAGAATATATTTCAAAATAATTGTCTGACCCTTTGACATAGTCAAAGTATTTAGTGAAATTATAGAGATTACATGTTTTTAAAATTCCAAAATGCTTGCTTAATACTATTCCTGTAATAATATAATTGCTGTTCGGATACTGACCGTATCCTGTAATATCAATGGTTTTTACAGAATCTACTACGCCCAACACAGTCATAGTATCAATACCCGTAATAATAGCTTCTTCTAAGACATCTTTTGTTTTAAGCATAATCCATGTATCATGATATTTTGCATCAGTTTTAATTTTTATGGTATCATTGTCCTTATTAAAGAAATAGTTCCAACCCGGTTTAATTATTATTTTATATCCAAGCCAGGATGCACCAAAAGGAGTGAAACATCTTGAATTTGTCATTTGTATGTTTTTGAGAGGGTAAAACAAAGAATCCTGACCATTCATAGACACGGAATCAATCCGCATACCTCTCAGGCTTTTATCACTATTAGCAAATAGTGCTGCACAGTGCGAATACACCGTTTGGTAATCATAAGCTGATAAGTTACCAAACACTACTAATACAAAGCTAAATACTCCGATAATCCGTTTCATAATGTATTGTTTTTTGAGGTTTAATTAATTCTTAACTATCTTTCCGGCTTTCAATAATATTCCATTGGCAGAAATGCGGTAGAGATACAAACCTTTGTCGTATTGGCTCAGATTAACGGTGTTCTGTGAAGCTTTTAAGGTTGTTTTCAGCATAACCGAGCCTTTCAGGTCGAGTAGTTCGAATGTGCAGGATTCAGTGCTTAAATCGCCATCAATACTCAATATTCCTGAGGAATTCAGGTTTACTTTCAGCGTGCTGTAGTTTTGCCTGGGCACTTCTGTAACGTAAGTGCAGTCAAGCGTTCCCGGCACGTGATAAGTGCCTAAATCGGGGTGAACATAACAGCGAAGTCCGTCAGCATTATCATATAAATCATCTGCAAGTGACAGGTATCGTGATGAATAAAAAAAGACAGTTGTATCACCAATACCTTCTATTAATAAAGATTTTGGACCACCATTATTCCATTCGTCGGGATGTTCAGCATTTGTATATCTAACATGCAGTTGGTTTAATGCATTACCTGCTACCATAGTCTGACTAACACTATCCACCATTACTTTTACAACATTGCCGGAATAATAATTTGTTATCCAGGAATCACCTTTCTTTGCTCCATACACATTCAGTAAGCTGAATTTTTGGTCATTGTTTCGCTTAAAAAACAGAGAGTCATTGCTTTGATAAACAATCATTTTAGTTACGTATGCATAAATTGAATTTCCTCCACGGGTGACTTCTAATTTTCGGCAGGTTTTTCCATCAAATAAAGTATCGCCCATACTTTTATACATGATATAATCTTTGAAACTGTATTTTGGATTATAATCTGATGACAAATAGTTTGTGTGTCCATAATACCATTGTGCCCCGGTTTTCAAAAAATCAATATCATCCCAGCGGGCTATATCATTCGGATTTTTGTAAGCTGGGTTTTTATAAACCACCTGATTGTCCTGTTTAAAACTGACAAATTCCCACATTGGTGGTTCCATACAGGTTGTTAATGGAATTGTAACTGCTAATAAACCATTTCTTACACTACCAATTCCTTCAATCACATAATCGTAAGTATATTTCCAACCAATTGTTTGTCGGTAAGGTAGAATTGTATATCTTTTTCGGTAAGTGTTTTGAATTTTAACTGAATCAATAGCAATTATTTTTGTAATAAGTGTATCCCCAATATTTGTCTTATTAAAGTCATATAAAACCACTTCATTTGTATTAGTTGTCAGATATTGTTTCATACAGTCTTTCTGACCACTTGAGAGATATATCCCCATTCCAAAATAACGTGTATTTGTATTATCTAACCAGTAAATTCGTTTGTTCTCTTCGCGAATTCCCCCACGATAGTATGATAGATTATTTGTTCCCGGTGATTTGATATAGACTTTTCGATAAGTTTTCCCATTAATTACGGTATCACCATCTTGTTTATACTCATCAATATATGATGAAAGTCCACCAATTGATGACCAATTCTTAAAATGCACATTCCACTCTGCATTCTCAGTAGGAAAAGGAACATACTTCTGTGCTCCAACACTGACTGAAAATAATAAGATAAAGCTAAGTAATCCGATAATCCGTTTCATAATGTATTGTTTTTTGAGGTTTGATTAATTCTTCACTATCTTTCCGGCTTTCAGCAGACCTTCCTTATCTGAAATCCTATACAAATACATTCCTTTGTCGTATTGGCTCAGATTCACGGTGTTTTGTGAAGCATTTACAGTTGTTTTCAGTATGATTGAGCCTTTCAGGTCAATGAGTTCAAGCGTGCAGGGTTCGGTGCTTAAATCGCCATCAATACTCAATATTCCTAAGGAATTCAGCCTCACTTTCAGAGTACTGTAGTTTTGCCTGGGCACTTCTGTAACGTAAGTGCAGTCAAGCGTTCCCGGCACGTGGTAAGTGCCAAAACCGGGGTGCACATAGCAGCGAAGACCGGTATATGCTACTGATTCATCGCAAAGTGGCAGCCAATAAATATTAGAGTTAAAATAATACATGATGTCTCCAATTCCTTCTATTATTTTTGATTTTGATACTGGCATTAGATTTCCATTATCTTTTGGAAAAACCATGCTGTAAGTTACATATTGAACTTTAAAAACACTCCAGAAAATAATTTCCGAACCAATACTATCCACAGTAGCAGTTACTTTTGTATTAGGATAATCAATATCCCACGAATCTCCTTTTTGAGCATTATATACATACAATGTGCTGAATTTCTGGCTGGTAGTATTATAAAAATATACTGTGTCGTTACTTTGGTAAATCGAAACAGTGTCATCATATCCAAAACACATCGGTTTACTTCGGAAATGTTGCATCACCTTACAGTATTTTCCTTTTACAACAGTTTCTCCGGTTATTTTTATTGAATAATAATCATCAGTGAAGATATTACCTGAAAAAACCAAATAATCTTTTTTCCCATAATACCATTGTGTACCCGTTCTCAGAAAGTCAGCTTCAGGTAAATAATCACATGCTTTTAATGACCAGGAATGAGAAAAACCGGGTGAATTGTAACATCTTATGTTGCCAGTAGCCGGTCTATCCATGGGTTGATTGCAAATATCTAAAGGTAACATGTAGCTTAGACAGCCTATGCCTTCAACTATTACTCCGAAATAATGCTTTTGGGAATTTTGGTATGGACTGGTATAAATAGCTTTAAAAGGTTGATTCTCAAAAGTCATGGTTTTAATACTATCAACCACTATCTTACCCGCCGGACATGCCGGATAGTTCGGATTTGAAAAATTGAAATAATTCGGAACATCAGTTAAATCCCAAATATCACCTACCGTTGGATTAAAGTCATAAATGAGAACAAATTTGTTGTTAGTGAATAAAAAAACCTTATCGCCCTCCTGATAAGTAATCAATGAATCCAATTTGTAAGTTTTGTAAACACCCGGATATTCATAAGCTGACTCAGTAATAAGAAGGAATCTACACGGTTTTGAAGCTACTACAGTATCTTTGACTGATTCAATTTTCACATAACCAGTTGCCATTTGTTCATAAAAGTCATAATACCAGGTTGCCCCAATTGGAGCCCATTCTTTTTGCGCTCCAACGCTGATAGCTGCTATCAGCAAAAGGAAAAGGATAGATTTTTTCATTTGAATTTTGTTTCGACCTCCCGCAGCTCCTCCAGGGAGGGGTGTAGAATGTCTGATTTAGAAATATTTGTTGACATATTTTTTCTGTTTTCTTTTCATGTATTGCACTCTCTGTCCCCCTCTGTAAAATATTCTTCCTATTTCCTTCTCCTTTGGAGAATGTGTACGAAGGAGGGGCTAGTGGGAGGTCAGTTTGTACTAATATCGGCTATTACATTCATCACATTTTGCAAAACTTCCTCATTTGTAAATCTGATAACTCTGAACCCCATTGCATTTAAATCAGCTGTTCGATTGGCATCTTCCTCTTGCTGCTTGAAGTGAATCTTTCCATCAACTTCAATAACCAGTTTTTTAGGGAGACAAACAAAATCCACTATATATTTCCCAATAACGTGTTGTCTTCTGAATTTATATCCACACTGATTATTCCTCAGGTATTTCCACAACATTATTTCTGCATGTGTAGGATGCTTCATAAGCTCTTTTCGAGCATCTTTGATATATTTATAGACAATTGAATCAGCAGTGTTATATTCAGGAAGTTTTTGAATAGTATTTTGATTTTCGACCTCCCCCAGCCCCTCCAGGGAGGGGTGTTGTTCCTGCGATTCAGAATTGATGATGGACATATTACAAATTGCTTCTTGTGTTTACATGTATTATTCTGAAATTTGTTTACTTTCATTTAAAGCTATTTCAGGACAAGACAATCTACATTTTTACACTCTGTCCCCCTCCCTGGAGGGGTTAGGGGAGGTCGGCATTATACTTTTGCGCTCCAACGCTGATAGCTGCTATCAGCAAAAGGAAAAGGATAGATTTTTTCATGGGATTTTACTTTTTGTTTTTAAAAATCTTCAATTCGTCCGAATAAAATTTTATTTGTTCGGTTGCATTAAGTTCAGTAGCTATTTTTAATGCAAATTCTTCAAGTCGGATTGCTTCTTTTTTATTTCCCAAAGCAAATATAATATGAGCATATGTATCGTTGAACGAATGATTATTCGGCATTGCATTCACTGTTTTATTCGACCACACAGCAGCTTTTTTGAGTGCCTCTTTATCATTCACTTTTTTGTAATTTTCGTATACCAGCCAGCTTACATCGTTCAGCTGATCCAATGTCAGCGTTCCTGCTGCAAATCCCTTGTCGGTAGCTGTTATAAGGTCGTTCCATGATTTTTTATCAGTACGATTGCGATTACATTTCCAATAGATATTCTGATAATTAGTATATCGCTCATATTTGGCATATAAGACTGTATCAAGCTTTTTTAAATTGACAATGGATGGATTACCCGACCGTGAGTAATAGTTAAAAAGTCGCATCAATTTGGTTTCTACAGCCTTTTTGCCAACCTTTTGTTCATACTGCGACAAATGACCGGCAAAATATTTAAATGCGTCACCTTCAACGTTATTTACAACCAGGTCGAAAAGCCTCCAGGTGGGTTCGGATATCTTTACAGAGTCACTTATTAGAGCAAAATGTTCGGAAATATATTTTTCAGAGGGATCATAAATATAACTATAATAGGAATACAGAGTTTCTGAAGTTCTGTCACCTTTATTGACCTTGTCCTGTATTGAATAAAAGTTTTTTGTGGGGTCTAAGGCTGTTTTACCGATTTCAATAAAACCGGCAGCATCGCCTGAACCACAGTGACGATGTATTATTTCTCCTTTCCAGTTCAGAAACAAAAATGTTGGCCAACTATGAATGTTGAAACCAGAAAATGCTACAGAATCAGCCTTCGAATGAAGCTTCTCCGTGTCAGCTTTCCAGCAGACAAAGTTTTTGTTATAAAAGTCACCAACTTGGAGTTGAGGAAATATATTTTTAACCATATACTTGCACGGTCCGCACCACGATGTGTAACAATCCACAAAAAGCAGTTTGTTTTCCTGTTTTGCCTTTGCCAGTGCATCGGTAAGTGTCGTGTCGCTGATAAATTTAATTCCTTCTTCCTGAGCCATAATGCTTAATGATAGGATGCAGAACAGCAGGATTAATTTAGTTTTCATAAGGTCAAATTTACTTGGTTAATATCATTCGTTTTGTGTCGATGACTTTTATTCATCGCCTAAGTCTGAAATTTGTTTTTTACACTCCAAAATTAAATACTTATTTTTACATTTACAAAAAAAATACCGGAAAATTTAAATAAAATATGCATAGGGGTAAGAATATCGTGCTTTAAGCAGCAATGTCCCAGCCTATAGCTGGTTCTTCCATGCTTTATACATCGATTTCGTAGTTTTGAGCACTGATTTAGATGCTTTTAGTTCGGATGTTGTTTCTTTGAGCAGGGAGTTTGTAGCTTAAAGCTTAAATTATACTGCTAAAAGCAAGGATTATGTAGCTCGAAGCACGAATAAAGCCACCCATTGTAAAAGGTGGCTTTATCATAGCTTCAAAATCTTAGACTTTTCCAAGTCTCTTGGTTTTTAGACTAAACCGTTTCTGTAAATCGTTGTACACTGCTTCCGACCCCGGTACATTTACTCTGCTGGCACCTTTTACCGAGTTGTAGAAAATCAATGCAGCATCGTATGCTTCGCTTCCGGCCACCATCATAGTATCTTCCAATGAGCGTTGAAGTGTGTTTACCTGTTGTAGAATACCATACAAATTACGCGAAAGTTCAAAATCTTTTTTGGCTTCGGGTATATCCAGATAAATTGGAACCAACGAAGGATTGCCTGAAGCATAATCCAGCGACTTTTCGACAAAAGCCAATGACTTATCGCCAATAGAACGGACTGCGATTCGTTCGTCGGCAGTAAGATTAAAAATTAACACACCATTCAATGAAGCGTTGATTGAATTTAGTTTCTCGGTAACATCAGCTATCAAAGCTTCCGAGATTTCAGCTGAAATTTTGTTTTCCTGTGACATAAAATTTAAAATTATTTGTTAAACATTAGATATTTATTTTTACCAATAATGGTTTTATCATAGGTCATAACAACCCAAAAAAAAATAGCGGTACAGTCATGCAAGAATGGACTATGAAAATTATGAATTGTGTTTTACTATGTTCACTGTAAATTAACCCTATCGAACTACTGTACCGCTATAAATTAAAGCTGATCATTGACTCTGCAATATTATAGCAATAAAATTTAACCATCACTAATTTTTTTCTCATTTAATTCTCATTTTTTTCTAATTTTTCGTACTTTTGACGTTAAATATTTTGTAAAGTCTAAAGCTATACTTGATCTTTTAACATACACTTTTTGAAAATCATAACTAAAAAATGAAAGTATTGACACCAAAACAAATCGCCTACGTTGCTGCGGTTTGTTTGTTATTTATTTTAGGAACACAGACCTTTTTGGTTTATGATTACTTTCAAACTACCCGTGCCGGTTTGGTTCGCGAATCGGATGCAATCATCGAAGAGGCTTTCAAAAAGGATTTGGAAATAAGACGTAATCAGTATCGAAGTTTAGAAAGCGAAAAAGGTATTGATTTGACACATGATTCAAAGATTCCTGAAAAAAATACAATTTATGATTTTAGCAAAAAGAGAGATTATGCCAATAACACAACAATATTAGTCTATCTTGCTATTAATTCCCATATTAGCAAATCAGTTCCTTTGAACATTGAACGTTTAGATAGCATAT
>CAIQOG010000160.1 GCA_903873355.1 uncultured Bacteroidales bacterium | reverse complement strand
TCGAGTTCCTTCGGTTGAAGAAATGTTCAATTTTATTCTGAAATGTTCAAAAAAAGATAAGATGATGCTTACTGAAGATGACGTCCAGCTTATTCTTGATGGTGAATATGAATACGGTAAATCATTGGGAATTTATACCGAAGAAAAATAAATATAAACCCAGTAGATTTTCGTTAATTCATGTTTTATATTGTTTATTTTTCGTTCTGGTTGATTACCCTCATCCCATTGCGATTATTATATATTCTGTCGGATATTTTTTATCCGATAGTTTATTATGTAGCCGGTTATCGAAAAGATGTGGTTCGTTCCAATATAAGAAGATCTTTTCCTGAGAAATCGGTTGAAGAAAGATTAAAAATAGAACGGGATTATTATCGTTATTTCTGTGATTTGTTTGTAGAAACAATGAAGGAAATGCATTTCAGTAAAAATGAAATAAAAAAAAGGATGACTTTTGGGAATTTTGATGCAATTAAAGATCAATACGCGATAGGGAAAAGTGTAATGTTGATGACTGCACATTATGGAAATTGGGAATGGCCTATTGCGTTATCGCTTTATTTGCCGAACGAAATACCACTTTACGGAATCTATAAAGAACAGAGTAATAAGGCTTTCGATAAATTGTTTTTTAAATTAAGAACAAGATTTGGAGGAATTCCAATTGAAAAGAATCGCCTGATGCGGTTTTTAATTCAATTAAAAAAAGAAAAGAAACTTGGGAATTTTTGGATGATTTCTGATCAAACTCCCTATGGTGTAGCTTCTGGCTTTTTTTGGACAAAATTTTTAAATCAGGATACAGCCACACTTACAGGCACAGAACAACTTGCAATAAAATTTGATTTCCCTGTTTTTTATGCTGATATAATACGCACAAAAAGAGGATATTACCATTGTGAATTTATACCAATAACCCTGGAACCAACCAAAACCAAAGAGTATGAAATCACTGAGAAGTATATGCAATTATTAGAAAAACGCATTCAATCTGCTCCACAATACTGGTTATGGTCTCACCGCCGTTGGAAATATCAACGGAACTAAAAATACTTTCATGTCAACAGCCATTGTCATACTCAACTGGAACGGTGAAAAGTTTCTTCAACAATTTTTGCCGGTATTGATTGAACATACAACCCTTCCCGATACTGAAATAATTGTTGCCGATAATGCCTCAACAGATTCATCGTTGGTGCTCTTGAAAGACCAGTTCCCAAAAATCAGAACAATTATACTTGACAAAAATTACGGTTTTGCAGGCGGATACAATAAAGCACTTGCACAGGTTAAGGCAGATTATTATGTTTTGTTGAATTCTGATGTGGAAGTGACTTTCGGTTGGCTTGATTCGTTGCTAAATTACATGTCTGAAAATAAGGATGTTGCAGCTTGTCAGCCAAAAATATTGTCTTATAATAAAAGGACACATTTTGAACATGCAGGAGCTGCAGGAGGTTTCATAGATAAATACGGATTTCCATTTTGCAGAGGTCGAATTTTAGGTATTGCGGAGGAAGACAATGGGCAGTATGATGATATTTGTGATATATTTTGGGCTACAGGTGCATGCATGGTAATCCGCTCTGAAATATTTTGGAAAGTAGGAGGGTTGGATGATGATTTTTTTGCTCATATGGAGGAAATTGACATGTGTTGGCGGATTAAAAGTCGTGGATATCGAATTGTATGTGTGCCGGAAAGTAAAGTTTATCATATTGGAGGTGGAACGTTGAACGTTGAAAGTCCCTATAAAACTTATCTTAATTTCAGAAACAACCTGTTGATGTTATATAAGAATTTGCCCAATAATTTGTTGATAAAAACTATGTTGAGTCGATTTATTTTCGATTATATTGCTGCAATTCAGTTATTTATAACCGGAAAACCACAAAATGCTTTCAGCGTTTGTAAAGCCAGAAGAGATTATAAAAAGATGCTAACCGGTTTTCAAATAAAACGAAATGAAAATATAAAAGCTGTCACAAACCAGTTTATTCCTGAGAATTTACAGAAAAGTATTGTAATAAATTATTTTATAAAAGGAAAAAAGAAATTTTCAATTGTCTTCAAATAAATCAAACAAAAAACGAGGCTATTGCCTCGTTTTTTGTTCCCAATTAACTGTTAGATCAACCACATTTAGAATATCCGCAACTTTTGCATGTCAGACAACCTTCCTGATATACTAAGGTGTGTTGTTTGCAATTAGGACAAGACTGTCCATTGATTTGTGTGCCATCCGGAATATATTTTTTCAATGCACGTTCAACGCCAACTTTCCAGGTATTAATAGATTCATTGTCAAGTTGTAAGCCGGAAACCAGTTTTATAACCTGATCAATAGGCATTCCATAACGTAACACGCCTGAAATCAATTTTGCATAGTTCCAGAATTCTTTGTCAAACTTATGAGATAAACCTTCGACAGTAGTTTTATAACCCCGTTTGTTCATAAACTGGAAATCATATCGCTTGTTTCCATGTTCATCTAAAGTTTTAATAATTTTCCCTTCTGTGACTGTTTTTGGAAGTAGAATTCCTTCTTCGTCATCAGCAAGTCCGGTAAAGATTTCGTAGGGTTTTCCATCTTTCAAACCAACAAATGCAATCCATTTATCTTTAGAATTCTGGAAGCGTACTACATCACAATCCAATTCTTTCGGCCGAATAAGATAACCTTCATCGTATGGGAAACATATTTTTTTCTCATCACTTTTCTCATCTTTTTTGTCTTCCACGGCAATCAGAACTCCTGCGCGCGAACCATCACGATAAACTGTAACACCCTTACAACCACAACGCCAGGCTTCTTCGTACAAATGACCAACTAATTCTTCGGTGGCATCAGCAGGTAAATTTATTGTTACGCTGATAGAGTGATCCACCCATTTTTGAATACGTCCCTGCATCTGCACCTTTTTCAGCCAGTCTACATCATTTGCAGTAGCTTTATAATAAGGTGATTTGGCTACAAGCTCTTCTACATCCTCTTTTGTGTAATGTTTGGTTGTTGAATAGCCGTTAGCCTCCATCCAGGTAACAAACTTGTGATGAAAAACAACATATTCTTCCCATGAATCACCATTTTCATCAATAAAATCAATGGTAACATTTTTGTCATTCGGGTTAACCTTACGTCTTCTTGTATAGACCGGCATAAATACTGGTTCAATACCCGATGTGGTCTGAGTCATTATGCTGGTTGTACCGGTTGGTGCAATAGTAAGACAGGCAATATTTCTACGACCATATTTAACCATATCCTTGTATAATTCAGGAGATGCTTCTTTCAAGCGGTTAATAAATGGATTGTTTTCTTCACGTTTGGCATCATAAACTTTGAACGGGCCACGTTCTTTTGCCATATTTACTGACGAAGAATACGCGGCAATAGCAACAGCTTTATGAACTTTTTCTGAGAATTCAGTAGCTTCGTCTGTTCCATAGCGGAATCCAAGACCTGCCAGCATGTCACCTTCACCAGTTGTGCCTACACCTGTACGGCGGCCTTGTGAGGTTTTGATTTTTATTTTATCCCAAAGCTGATATTCAGTATTTTTTATTTCGTCATCTTCGGGATCTGATTCGATTTTGGAAATTATTTTTTCAATTTTTTCCATTTCCAAATCGATAATGTCGTCCATAATACGTTGAGCCAAACCTACATGCTTGTGGAAAAGCTCGAAATCAAAGGATGCTTCAGGTGTAAATGGTTTATTTACATATGAATAAAGATTTATTGCCAATAGTCGACAACTATCATAGGGACATAAAGGAATTTCGCCACAAGGATTAGTTGAAACTGTTTTGTAACCCAAATCGGCATAACAATCAGGCACAGATTCGCGTATAATTGTATCCCAAAAAAGAATACCCGGTTCGGCAGATTGCCATGCATTATGTACTATCTTTTTCCAGATTGAATTCGCATCTACATTTTTTGTAAACCAGGGAGATTTGGAGGTTACAGGATATTGTTGAATGTATGGTTTATCATTGATAGCAGCATCCATGAAATCATCATCAATTTTTACAGACACATTGGCACCAGTAACTTTTCCTGATTCCATCTTGGCATCAATAAATGTCTCTGAGTCAGGGTGCTTAATAGAAACACTCAACATAAGAGCTCCACGACGACCATCCTGGGCTACTTCTCTCGTTGAATTCGAATAACGTTCCATAAAAGGAACGATACCGGTAGAAGTAAGTGCAGAGTTCTTAACCGGTGAACCTTTCGGACGAATATGTGATAAATCATGACCAACACCACCACGACGTTTCATCAACTGTACCTGCTCTTCATCAATTTTTATTATTGCACCATACGAATCGGAATCGCCATCAAATCCGATTACAAAGCAGTTAGAAAGTGAAGCAACCTGAAAATCGTTACCTATTCCTGTCATCGGACTTCCCTGTGGGACAATGTATTTAAAGTCCCTGAACAGTTCAAAAAGCTCATCTTCATTTAAAGGGTTTGGATATTTCTTTTCAATCCTGGAAATTTCGCC
>CAIQOG010000159.1 GCA_903873355.1 uncultured Bacteroidales bacterium | reverse complement strand
CTGCCTTAGACAAAACACCTATACGTGACTTGCTATGCGAAGAACGTCAATTCAATCAAAATGTCAAAGAGCAACTTAGCTTATTTTAATATCAATACATGTTAAATGTAAACGCAACAGCAGTAATTGATAATGAAAAATTGGTAATTGATAATTGGTAATTGAATCATGAGAATGTACATGTTGACATTGGTGAGTCTGTTGTTGCTGATAGCCATACCGGATACATTTTTCTACCTGAAACTGAAACGCAGGGATTCGCATCCGTTTTACATAGTGATGCACCTGATTCCGGCAGTTATTTTCACGGTCTTGTTTCTCTATATCAAATTTGGGCTGGAAAGCATGCATAATTTCCGCGTGGTGGTGGCTGTTATGTGGCTGTTCTTTTTCTTTCTGCTTATTTACCTTTCCAAACTGATTCACGCATTCTTTTATGTATTGGAGTATATCTACAAAAAGATTACAGGGCATGAAAGTATCTACTTTTACATAGCCCGTATAGGTTTGAATACATATATAGTAGCAGCGATGCTTATCAGTGCTTATATCACTCCGCGTCGATTCGACGTAACCCATATACAGATACCCATCAAAGGGCTTCCTGCAGCTTTCGACGGATACCGGATTGTACAAATTTCAGATTTACATTTGGGGAGCTGGAATTTTAAACACAAAAAATTGTACCCGGTTTTAAAGCTGGTGAATGAGCAAAATCCTGATATTATTGTTTTCTCGGGCGATATGGTGAATAATTTTGCTGATGAAACTGCCAGTTGGCAACCCTATTTCGCACAACTGAAAGCTCCATACGGAAAATTCGCAGTGATGGGTAATCACGATTACGGTGATTATACCGACTGGAAAAACGACTCCTTACGCGCCGATAATAGTCAGCGAATACGCGATGCAATAAAAGATTTTGGCTTTACATTGCTTCTGAATGAACACGTGTACCTCAAATGTGGTTCTTCAGACAGCCTGTTGCTGCTTGGTGTTGAAAACTGGAATAAGGATAAAAAGGCCAACTACAGTGATTTAGAAAAGGCATTACGAAATACATCTCCGAAAGAGCCTAAAATACTGTTGACTCACGACCCTTCGCAATGGGAACCCGAAGTCCTAAAACACAAGGATATTGTACTCACACTATCTGGACACACCCATGCCGGACAGCTGGGTATACAGATTGGAAAACGACTAATCTCTCCTGCTGAATTTGTTTTTAAGTACTGGGTAGGTTTGTATCAGATTGATAATCAATATCTTTATGTGAATCGTGGCATTGGTTATATTGGATTACCTATGTATATCAGTGTACGCCCCGAAATCACGGTTATAGAACTGAAAACAGCTGGAAAAAGTAAGCAGTAGCAGTAAGCAGTGGGTAGTTTATAGTTTATAGTGGGCAGTGGCAGTATGCTATTATTACCCAATCACCCAATTAACGGATAAACCAATTAACCAATCCCAAAAACTTATCAACAACCACCCCCGAATCATTGGATATCTCAACAGGATTTTGTAGCTTTGAAGTCAATTTAAAAAAGAAAGCATGAAGAAAATCCTTCCCTTTGCATTTACTGCACTATTAATCCTTACCGGATGCAATTCTAAAACCGAAAAGAAGTTCCTTGATAAAATCCCTTTTCATAAAGCCGAAAAAAAATCAGTACTGGTCGACACACTGGCCTATAATACTAAAATGAAAGCGCTTGCCAATGGCGATACTACGGGTCTGTGGCCTGTTAAATCCCGCGTTTATCCATTGAATGGTGCTATCCTGCCTTTTAAACGGATTGTGGCATATTACGGCAATCTATATTCAAAGAAAATGGGTGTGCTGGGCGAATACCCTCCAAAAGAAATGTGGCGCAGGTTTAATATCGAAATAAAGGCCTGGGAAAAAGCCGACTCCAGTACAAAAGTGCAGCCCGCTATTCATTATATAGCTGTGGTAGCTCAGGGAGCTCCCGGCAAGGACGGAAAATACCGTATGCGTATGCCTGCCCGTCAGATTGATTCAGCTATGGCTATTGCAAGAATGGGAAATGCCATCGTGTTTCTGGATATTCAGGTGGCACACAGCCGCGTACAGGACGAAGTTCCATTGCTGGAGAAATACCTGAAAATGTCGCATGTACATTTGGGTATCGATCCCGAATTTTCGTTGAAAGATGGCAGTCTGCCCGGAAGGAAAATTGGCACTATGGATCAGACCGACATAAATTATTGTTCTGACTATCTGGCTAAGCTGGTTCGCGACAATAACCTTCCTCCAAAAATTCTGATTGTACACCGCTTCACACAGGGTATGGTTCGAAACACAAAACAAATTAAACTTCATCCCGAAGTGCAGATAGTTATGAATATGGATGGTTGGGGCGAACCGATATTAAAACACAGCACCTATATCCGCTATATCTACCGTGAACCTGTGCAGTTTAGCGGATTTAAGTTGTTCTACAAAAACGACCTGAAAAAAGCTCCTCACAGAATGTATACACCTAAGGAACTGATGACTTTGAAACCAAAACCGATTTATATTCAGTATCAATAAACAGTTTATAAAGTTTAAAGTTAGAAAGTTTATAAAGTTCCTCTGGTTATTTAGGCTTGATATAAATCATGAATCAAAAAAACATTTTGAAAGCACAAAACAGCTTTGAAGTTTTGTTGGTCTGCCTGCTTCTGTTTGGTATCACAAGCTGTAATCCTGTTTCTGAGCCAAAATTCGGCGAAACGGTTACCGATGTGGATGGTAATGTATATCACACTGTTACAATTGCTTCACAAACCTGGATGATTGAAAACCTGCGAACAACTCATTTTTGTGACACCACAGCTATTCCACAGATTACCGACAGTGCCATGTGGGGAAATTCAATAACCGCAGGATATTGCTGGTATAAAAACGATTCAGTGGCCAATAAAAGTATTTTCGGTGCTTTATATAACTGGTACG
The DNA here is from genome assembly GCA_903873355.1 of uncultured Bacteroidales bacterium. Next base: position 2,789 of record CAIQOG010000159.1, on the reverse strand, counting down.
CTGTAAATTCTGGCAAACTTGCTCCCAAAGGCTGGCATGTGGCTACAGCGGATGAATGGCTAACGCTCGAAAATAACGTAAGCAGTTATATTTCAACTTCTAAAACACTGGCCAAAGTGCTTGCATCAACTACTGGATGGAGTCAATCGCTCAGTTCTGGTACCGTGGGAAATTACTCAGTCATAAATAATAAGTCCGGATTTACAGCTTTAGCCGGAGGATATCGTGTAAATTATATTCGTTCATTCAGTAAAATGGATTCTCTGGGTGCGTGGTGGACTTCAACGCAATCGGATACAGTTCGATATGCAATTGGCATGAGCATCCGCTACGACCAAAACTATGTGGATCGACGCGCTTACAACAAATGGAGTGGTTTTTCTGTGCGCTGTGTGAAAGATAATTGATTGTTGAAATGTAATTTTATTCCCATGAAATACCGCAATCTATTAATTTTTGCAGCAATTCTATCCGGTTTAATTTGTTTTGCTCAGCAAAGAACAGATAATCAGAAATATACAACAATTGATTATGCTCCTTTTGCCGACAATACCGGTCATTGGTACAGCATTGCGGATAAGCATAACATGATTAATGCCCTGCCCGGTCGACCACGCTATAAACCAACCGAAATAACTGCAATAGCTGATAATATACTATTATTTCAAAAAAACAACGGTGGTTGGCCTAAAAACTACGACTTTTTTGCCATTCTTACAACGGAGCAAAAGGAACTGGTACTTAAAGCAAAAGAGGAAACAAACACTACATTTGACAACGGCAATACTTACACTCAGATTGTAGCATTAGCTATAGCCTACAAAGCTACAAAAGCAGAAAAATATAAAACTGCATGTGTAAAAGGCTTAAATTTTGTACTGAAAGCCCAGTATAAAAATGGTGGTTGGCCTCAGTATTATCCTATCGAACCGAATAATTACAGCAGTCATATTACCTATAATGATGATGCGATGCTTGGAATTATGCAGTTATTGAAAGATATATTGGATGGTATTGATCAGTATTCGTTTATCGACAATAAATTGCGAAGTAAACTTACGATTGCTTATAATAAAGGACTTGACTGCATTATTAAAACTCAGATTAATGATGCAGGTAAACCAACAGCCTGGTGTCAGCAATACGATGAGGTAACACTACAACCCGCCTGGGCTCGAAAATTTGAACCACCAAGTATTTGTAATAAAGAAAGTTCTGATTTGGTACTTTTTCTGATGAGTATCTACCATCCATCCCAAGAAATCATTGATGCAGTTGATAATGCTGCAGCCTGGTTTGAAGCCTCAAAAATTTACAACACCCGAGTAAAAACTATTCAGGCACCAAAAACTCTGACACCGTATAAAGTATCAGTATCCGACCGGGTTGTTGTCATTGATTCAACTGCAGCACCAATCTGGACACGTTATTACGAGCTGAAAACACATCGACCCATGTTCTGTAATCGGGACAGTAAAGTGGTATATTCGCTTGCAGAAGTTGCCCGCGAACGCAGGGATGGTTATAGTTGGTACAATTATGCACCTCAGCAGGTTTTGAATAAATACAAGGCCTGGAAAAAAGCAGTAAACAGGTAGACAGATAGCAGTGAGCAGTAAAATCCACAATTCAGAAAAAGAAATGTGGATTTTATTTTAGAAAAGAATTATGTTTTAGAACTTTTGAATTAATGTAATGTATTCTTTCAGGATAGAAAGCGAATACTCACCTGCATGCTGATTGACAAACCCAATGGCCGAGATATGCGCTTCTTCGTCGGCTGAGTCGGATATAACCCGCACTACAATCAATGGAACACCATAATCGTCGCACACCTGAGCTACAGCAGCACCTTCCATTTCGGCACATACCACCGAAGGCAGATTTTTGCTCAGAATCAGTTTCATTTCCTTACTCGATATAAACAAATCGCCACTGGCAATATCACCGGTAAGCATTTTCACGTTGATTATGTTGTTTGCAGCCAGTTCTCTGCGAAATTCCCTGTTACTTTTCAGAAAATTATGCACGGCTTCAGCCATCGTATCTACGTTTTGCTGAGGTGTTTCGTAGGACGTTTTGCCGGTAAGTGGAATTTCGAAACGGCGCATTAACGGACGGGCATCCATGTCGTGTTGAAAAAGTCGCTGAGCAATGACTATGTCACCCACATTCAGTTCGGACGATATAGCTCCTGCAACACCTGTAAATACAATCCGGTCAACATTAAACTCCAGAATCATGTTAGTAGCCGTAGTAGCTGCAGCCACTTTTCCCCAGCGCGAGAATACAGCCACAACTTCCTGACCGTATAATTTTCCACGGTAATATAACCGGCTGCCACGCTCCACTATCTCCTTATCTTCGATGGCAGCAATGATTTTGTCCATTTCTTCGGGCATGGCACCCATGATTCCTAATAACATAACTTTTTGATTTACGATTTAATCATTTACGATTTACCATTTTATATTTAATTGGTAATTCGTTGAATTCTCTGATATAAAGTTGGATGTGAATAGTGAAAAAACACATACAGCGGATGCGGCATCAGGTTGCTGAGCGAGGTGGCCGATAATTTCTTCAGACCGGAAACGAGTTGTGAACCATAACCATGCGAAGAGGCAAATTTGTCAGCCTGATATTCGAATCTTCGCGATAAAACATTGGTAGCAATGTCGAGAATCAGCGAAATAGGTGAATATAAAATGCTGAATGCCAGCGCATTTAAATGAAACGATGCTTTTGTACCTCCAAGTGCCTGCGCCAGGTCATCGCTTTGCAGGATT
>CAIQOG010000158.1 GCA_903873355.1 uncultured Bacteroidales bacterium | reverse complement strand
CCATCCTCTAGTATTTTTATTTTCGAAGTATTTTATGGTTTCGTCGGGTGCCTGATTTGGGCCGTGAACAGCAAACTCGCAGAAATACAACAAAAATGGTTTTCCATCTTTTGCAGTAGTTCGCTCATCAATAAAATCCAATGCGCGTTGCGTTAAATCATCCGTTAAGTATGGAATACCCAAATTCACTCCTGATTTACCCTGACACAATGAATCTTGTCTCATTTTTGGGAAATATTTTTCTTTTCTATTCCATGATTTTTGCCAATTATAATAGGGTGAACCACCTGCATCAAAATAAGCCAATTCATTAAAACCCTGGTTGTGCGGTTGATAGCCTTCCGACCCATGACCACCTACATGCCATTTTCCTAAAAAAGCCGAATGATAATCTTTCATGGCTTCGGCAAAAGTGATCTCATCTCTGCCCTTATCTTGCGGTTGACCCGAAGGAAGTGCAATCAAAGTACTTCCATTTAACAAAGCCGATGGTTTATTAATTTTATCCGACCAATAGCAATCCTGCTCATGAAAGCCTGTCGGTGGTTCCACCCCTTGAGCATAATATGTACTGGCACTTCCGGCTGTTGCAGTCATGAACCCAAGCCGGGAGGCATATTTTCCGGTAAGAATACTCGCTCGGGCAGGTGAGCTGAGCGGACAGGTATAATACTGTTCGAATGCAACCCCCTGCCTGGCAAGCTTATCGATGTTGGGGGTTTCATAATACTGTTTATCGGCCGGAGTATTTGTTACTCTAGTTGCAAAACAGTTTACATCTGTATAGCCGAAATCGTCAGCCAAAATGAAAATCACATTTGGTTTAGTTTTTATTTCACTATTTTGAGAATATAGCACACCAACACTCAATCCCAAAGTTGAAAGGGTAAGTGTTGTTTGAATCCTAGTCCGATTTGAAAATGCAAATTGGTGTTTCATACGTTCATACTTATTTTTTAGTTTTTTTTTGGGAGTTCCTTTTTTAGTCTATCAACTCTTCATTCTTAATTGGTTTTCCTTCCCAGTACCAAATACCATTTTTCTGTTCAAGAATTCGGTGTGCACTTCCGGGTGCGAGTGGATTTGAGTTTATCAAAAAAAAATGATTTTATCGCCATTTAATTCTATCGGGGATTCTTGTTTCGCTAAAGCAGAGCCAATCAATGGTTAGTCAGCTTGTTGAATAGAAACCGGCCCAAATAAACCGGATGCCTGCAATGGGCTATCCGCCTTGTATGGAAATACAGGCGTCCAGGTTGGACGTTTATTTACAGGTATTTTCAAATCACCAATCAGGCGATTCATCCAATTGTTGACCACCGAAATTTCCAATTCGTTATTCCCAACTTTCAAAGCCGAAGTAACATCCAGTGTCCATGGAGCAGTCCAGACACCACCCACATCTTTTCCATTTACTTTAACTTTGGCCATCGAGGTTAGTAGCCCAAGGTTCAGCATTACTTTTTTGTCCTTTTGAATTTCATTCAGATTGAATGATTTTTTGTAAATGGCTGTTCCAGAGAAGTATTTTACGCTGTCGTTTGTTGACAACGTCCAATCGCTAAGGGTTTTGAATTCAACCGGATTTTTTGGACCACGTTTAGTAGCATCAAAACTAACCGTCCAATTGTCACTTAAATCAGCTATCGTTTTTCCTTCGGGGAAGTTGGCTGCCACATCTAAATTACCTGCACTCCGGGCATTTTTTCTAAAAACAATAAACTGACTTTCATAAGCTTCCAATTTCAAAGGGACTATCGTGGTCTTATTCTGTTGTTTAAACGACGGTAAATCGCGAGAACTGTTATTTACCGAGTTCCAAAGTTCAGGACTCTTTCCCGTTGTTCTGAATTCAGGATTTATTGTAATTGTTTTGTCAGATTGATTGGAAACAAAATAAATTTCACCTTCGGCTACTGTGCGGTGAATAAACAAGGTCGGATCTTGTTTTGCAAATTTACAATCGGGTACAACGCCTATTAAATCAAGCGCTTCCTGCATTTCCATGCCCGAAAGTATCATTCCTTTGCCCACTTTCGCTGATTTGACTTTTACGCCATCCACATTCCCCCAAAGTTCGGCTGCCATTTTCCTTAATTCTGTATCTGCCTTTGGAAAACCTTGCATACTTGGAGAATAGTTGGGTTTTGGTCCTAAAACCACAGCTCCCTGCTCTATTAGTTCTTTTATCTTTTTCAACAGCTCAGGACGCATTGTTTCTATTTTTGGTAATACCAATATGCTGTAAGACAAACCATCGGGTAAAACAATTTTCCCATCTTTCACGCTAATACGGTTTTGAATCACTTCCGCATTGATATAATCGAACGAATAACCCTGTGGCAGAGCCGGATCACAAATACCGGTCATTTTCGGAACATCTTCGCCAATAAAATACGCTACATCGGCAACGTAAGTACCTTGCTGAAGCATAAAGTTGGTACGTTTGAGGTATTGGGTAAACAAATCCAGGTAATTGAACCAGGTATTGTGACGATTGAATTCGTTGCTAAAACCCGCATTTACACCAGGTTGACGTTCGTCCGGTTGCTGGATATACACGTGCAGCAAGGTATTGTTGATTCCTTCGGTAAAGAATCTATCACCCCGTTGTTTCATGCTGGCGGGATGGCGCGAATAAGCTTTTCCGCCACAAGTGAATGATTCGGCCGAAACTTTTGTTTTTCCGTAAATATGTGCGCAAGAAGAAGCTGCGCGGTTTTCGATATTTCCCAAATCGCCTTCACTCCAAAACTCGCCTCCAATTTCGTCGGACTGTCCACCATATTGCAGGAATTCACCCGGGAATCCCCAATGTCCGTAATTTTCCAACCAGGTAGTTAGACCGTTTTTATGACTAACCTCTCTTAAACCGGCCACATAATCGTACGAAACTTTATCGGCAATCAGGCGACGTAAATCCCATAGAAAACGGTCTGAACGGTCGCGACTTCCCACCACATTTCCTTTCATCACAGGGAAAAATGGAACTGGACTGTAACCATATTTTACTGTAAATTCTTCCACTAAGCCGTCTGTCCAGTTTTGCCCACCGGTTTCGTAGCTATCTTCCACCACCACTTTCCATGTTTTACGGTCGGCCGCCGGAATACGGCGAAGTATTTCACCCAGGAAGGCATCGAAATGGGCCTCGATATGTTTCTTGCTCATTTTATCCGTTTCCAGCCCGGTAGCTTCGGGCGATGCCGGTCCATTGGTAACACCGGTTGTGGTCATACCTGTTTGCATGATGAT
>CAIQOG010000157.1 GCA_903873355.1 uncultured Bacteroidales bacterium | reverse complement strand
TTAAACTTATTTCCGTCGACAATGATAAATTCCGGACGGATGGAAAGTTTATCAATGGCACGATGCATGGCAAGAATTGAAGCATTCAGAATATTTATTTCATCAATTTCCATGTTATCAACCTGAGCTACAGCCCACGCCAATGCTTCTTTCTCTATTATTGGTCGGAGTGCATCGCGTTCAGCTTCGGTAAGTTGTTTGGAATCGTTGAGAAGTGGATTTGAGAAGTCTGTTGGAAGAATAACAGCTGCTGCAACTACCGGTCCGGCCAAACAACCACGTCCGGCTTCGTCGCAGCCACATTCAATCTCATATTTCGAGAAATTACCTTTCAAACCTGAAGTTTCGGAAAACAGTTCGATGTCGTCAGCGGTAATCTTTGATTTCCTTTTTTTCATCGTTGGTTTTTCCCTTAAAGTCGAAAACGTCAGATTCTTTGCTTTTTTCCCACAGTTTAGGAGCAAGATTTAAAACCGGCATGTATCCAATCGATTCGGATTTGGCTTTCGGTTTAATGAGTGGGAATCGGCTATCAACTGCCTCGAAAAGGTTGAGCAAAACACTTACCACTAAGGCATATTTGAAGGCAGCAAACACACCACCTAAAAGTTTATTCAGTCCACCCAGGGCAATGGAATCAAAAAATTTATCAAGCGATTTTGCCAAAAGAATCAGTACAGTGGCAATAAGGATAAAAAGAAAAAGATAGGCCAGTGGCAATGCGGTTTTTGGAGAAAAAGACAAAGTATGGATAAAAAAATCGGATATTATCGGGGCAAAAGCTCTTGCTCCAAAAATACCAAGAACTATTGCGGCAAGAGAGGCCAATTCTTTAATCAGTCCCTTAAATAACCCAAAAATAAAACCCATAACGATGGGAATCAAAATAATAAGATCTAAGTTACCCATAGAAATAAAATAGTTTGAGTGCAAAGGTAAGAAAAAAGTAGATACATGTAGAATGAGGAAAAATTATGATAGAAAATATGCCATTTTCGACAAAAATCATTCAATTTATAAGTTTGGCACAGAAATTGGATATGTAGTTTGGACTTCCCGTTTCATTCAAATAACAGGAACAAAACAGTATTAACCTTTTAATAAATACGGCCATGAAACCATTTAAATTAGTTGGTCTGTTAGTGGTAATTTTGTTGTTAACTACTCAATGTGCGGCACAAAGAACCTATACAGTAAAAGCAGAAAGCAATGATATCAGTAATAATCTGGATTTGAAAGCAGTGGCTACTGTTTTTGGAGAATCAAAGAATTTGGAAGAATTTGAGCAAAGACTGAACGATTACCAAAGTAATATTTCAAACCTCGACCTGAACAATGATGGTCAGGTAGATTACCTCCGCGTTGTGGAAGATAAACAAAATAATACTCATGTGATTGTTATTCAGGCCGTTCTGGATAAAGAAATATATCAGGATGTTGCAACCATAGTGGTTGATAAAGAATATAACGGTAGTGCAACTGTTCAGGTAATCGGTGATCCATATATATACGGTCCAAATTATATTATTGAACCGGCATATTATCACAATCCTTTAATCTACGATTATTTTTGGGGAATGAATTATCACAGATGGTATTCACCCTATTATTGGGGTTATTATCCAAGCTATTATCGCCATCACAGTCCGTTCGAATTGAATATCTACATGTCAAATATTTATGGACACATAAATCACGATCACCGGTATTATTACTCCAACTCAATCAGAAATGAAGCTTATGGAAATATCCGTACAACAATAAGCCGTAACGACTATGCAACGAGATATCCTGATCGGAGTTTCACAAACAGAAATACAGATGTTCGAAATAAACGCGACTTTGAATTCAACCGGAACGGAAACGTTCGCAATGGATACACTCGTCCGGCAACAAACACTTACGAAAACCGTGGAAATCAACCAAGGACAAATGGAAACACAACTAATCAGGGTCAGACCCGAAACAACTGGAATCAGCGAAATTCAGAAAACAATAGTACTAATCAACAAAACAATGGTTTGAAACGTGATAATAACAACATGAATCAACCACGTACGACCAATCCTGAGGTAAACAGAACCAATCCACCGAATATCAACGGACGGATAAATCAACCGCGCCCAAGAACTGAAACTCAAACACCAACTAATACCGTACGACCTGAAAATACAAACCGGAACAGCACTCCGGCAACTCAACCCCGAATTAACGAAAACAGGAGTTCAAATCCTACTGATGTTAAAAGAGAACCTCGTACTGAAACACGTGATAATACTAACCGTAGCAATGAAAGAAAATAGATTGTTGTTGTAAAATTAGATTTTGATTTGTTTAGTTTTCCTCAAGCCGTTGAAATATATTTTCAACGGCTTTTTTGTTTTTTTTCCGAAAGAAAAATCATACTTTTGTAATCTGTAACTATCTAATAAAGTCCCAATGGCTATTCCTACCTCCAGAACCAAAGAACCCGGTATTGTTAGCATCGACACCGAAAAGTGCGATGGTTGTGGGTTATGTGTAAAAGTTTGTTCCGATCTTGGACTATCGATAAAAGATCGCAAAGCCACCCTTAGCGAAAATTCCGTTTTTGGCTGTGTGGCATGCGGACAATGTATGATGGTTTGTCCAACCGGGGCTATTGCAGTTGAAGGACGCTCATTAGCACCGGTTCAATTATTCAACCTTCCTGATAAAAACACGGTTCCAACTTATGATAGCTTGTTGGCGTTATTGCAACGCCGGCGGAGTATTCGCAAATTTAAAGACAAGCCCGTTGAGAAAGAAAAAACAGATCAAATTCTGGAAGCAGCCCAAACCGCACCTATGGGAATACCACCGTCGGATGTGCATGTACTTGTACTCGAAAACAAAAAGCAAGTACGAACATTTGCCGATGAATATTCAGTTTATCTCAAAAGTATCCGGTGGATGGCTTCCGGATGGTTTTTAAGCCTGATGCGACCTTTTTGGGGCAAAGCAAACGATGAAATGATGCGGGAATTTATCAAACCGGTATTCGATATTTACGTTGACGAAATGGAGAAAGGAGAGAACTGGATAAATTACGATGCGCCATTAGCCATGTATTTCTACGGTTCACCTTATACTGATCCCGCCGACCCGATTATTGCAGCGACCTATGCTATGATTGCGGGTGAAAGTCTCGGACTGGGAACGTGCATGCTCGGAGCTGTTCATCCGTTTATTCAAAACGGGAAGAAAGCCCGCCTTTTCCGTGAAAAATGGGGAATAAAATTCAAATCACGCGAAGGAATTTTTGTAATTTTCGGGTATCCCGATGTTCATTTCAAGCGGGGAGTGAAACGGACTTTTGCTGATATACACCGAGTTAGTTGACAATTAATAGTTGATAATTTCAGAGAGAAAGATATACAGATTCACTATCAACTATGAACTGAGTAAAGGTATTCCTGCTCTGTTTGTCCGGGTGTTGGAACTAATTCAGCCTTGCTCAGACAATTCAGCGCATCCAAATCCATAATGCTCGAATAGCCAGAACGACAAATAATATTCTTTGAGCCAATTAACACAGCCGCCAATTCATCATCAGGCAGGTGCGAAACCAATGAAATACTCCCAATTTGTTTTGAGTTTTTTTTTGCTTGCGGTTGTCCCTGAACTATAAGTAGCTTTTCAGCCCGGTTTTTATATTTCTGTATCAGGTTATCTTCAAAAATAGTGCGTTGAGGTTCAACTCCTGAGATAACCGCCACTACTTCATAAACTTTATCAGGTTTAGTGTTTTCCAGCCCCTGAAAACGTGAAAGTGTTCCGATAAACTTTGCATTACGAGGCAAGGGATATTTATGCCCCAAATCGCCCGATAAACCTCCATTTTCAGCCCAGTCGGGAATCCAACACTCGTCATACTGCCGGATAAAAGCTTTATGAAGCCGGTGAACAAGCGGTTCGAGAAACTTCAGGTTTTCAGGCATTTTCACCATCAGCTGATGCGTCATGTAAATGGATTGAATCCGACGATTCCACATTCCGAAACGATTATCGGAAATAACCTGATCGAAATGCTCAGTTTGAACTAAATCTCTCAACCAGAAATGCTCACGGATAATGCCGGTGATAATATTGGGCAAATTGAACAACATGGCATCTACCTGCGACTTTCCGGCAGCATAATAAATCTGATACGACGAAAATTCTATAAATCGAAGTATTGGAAACTCTTGTTGAAGAAATGTCAACGGGAAACCATCGGCCACAATAACCACTTCATGACTTTCTGAAATAAGTCTTCGGATAATTGGCACACAGCGCGTAGTATGACCTAATCCCCAATTAAGTGGTGCGACTAATACTTTCATCCTGCCACAGAAACTTCAAAACCTCTAGCCCTGACCTTTTCGGCAATAACGTTCAATTCCTCAACACTTACTTTCTGAAGTGTTTGGGTAGGTGCTTCGCGGTCGAGGCTGTACATCATCACCTGTTTTGGGTGAATTTGTTCCAAAGCTGAAATCCATGATTCCACTTCTTCATCAGTGGTATTATCCAGTTTTTCGCCCTTTACCTCACCCCGCAGAAACATGGTTTGAATAATCAAACGACCCTCGAATTTCATTAGTTGTTCAATAAACCAAGCCACGTTTAGTTGTTTACCCACCGGCTGATCCATCAGTTTCATGGTGCGGTCTATCGCCGAATCGAATTTCAGGATATTGTTGTCCACTTTGTTCAGAGCTCTGAATACCTGCGGTTTGTTAACACGTGTAGAATTAGATAATACACTGACTTTGGCTGTGGGGCAATATTTGTTTCGCAAAGCAATTGTATCATCAATAATTCCTTCAAAATCGGCATGAAGCGTTGGCTCACCATTTCCGGCAAAGGTAATGACATCGGGAATCTGACCTTCGGCTACCATTTCCTGCAACTTGGCTTCCAAAGTTTCATTTACCTGCTCACGCGTAGGTATGGGCGATTCCTGCATGGTAGTATTGAACCCACACTCACAGTAAATGCAGTTAAATGAACATATCTTGGCATCGACAGGCAGCAGGTTAACACCCAGCGAAAGCCCGAGACGGCGACTGTGGATTGGTCCGAATATTATTTCATGGAATAGAAACATTCTTATTTAGTGTGTTTTAGAATTTAAAAAACCAAGTACACATGGGCATTGGGAAAGTAACAGCTGCCCTAGATAGATAATCATAAATCGAAACTCCTGCTAATGACACCTGAAATGCACTATTCTCTTTTGTTTGAAACCGCATTCCCGGCATCAAGCAAAATCCGAAATAGCTATTAGTAGTATAGGTTACGTTAGAAGAAAAAAATGAGTAGGGTTTTGTCTTTGATGTTATAAACCCAAACATACTATCAAAAATAAAGCTAGCCTTTGCTCCCACCTTTGTAATGCCGGCAATTGAAAATATCGGTGCTTCAACACTATAATTTGCATCGGAGAATGAGCCTAAAAATCCATATCCTGCTGAAAAAGTCAGATTCTTTTTTGCATCACCCAATGTAACATTTGCAAAGGGTAAGCCTCCGTAATAATCAAAGTTTCCAAGATAGCCCGAACTTCCAATCAACGTTCCGACTGAAAAATGAACATTTTCGTTTGATGACTTAAGACTTTGTTTCAGAACCACAACAAAGGGACTTGCTAACCATGTCGACATGATACCAACACTAAAATTATCGGTTACTGCAAAATGAACCTCAGGACCCGAAAGGCTTATAATTGCATAGTTCGACCCCTTTTTTAATGGAAATCCATTGGTAGTAAAAGAATAACGCGTGGTAAATGGACCGGCTTCATAATACTCACCACGCACTACCGAATTCGCATCTTTTATTTTTTCTATACTACTGATGTCCGATTTTGGTATATAAATCTTCCCAAGTTTCCCTGTCTGAATAAGCACTTCACGCCCGTCATCGCTTAAAATTTCACACACATATTCAATTTTATTCAGTTTAGTAACCAGATAAAGTTGTTTGGCTTTTGTAGTGTCTGTTTGTTGAATCTGAGTCGAATCACTGTTAGTTTCTTTAGCTGTTTCAGCTCTTAAAGACCCAATACTAAGAAGAATTACGGAAAAGATAATTGCCCGGATTGTTTTCATAATATGTGTATTAAGTGGTTTGTAAATAACAATGTATTAGTGAAGCCATAAAGGCTACAATTTAATAATTATCCTTTCTCCCAGCGTTTTCGAAAGTTGTTTTTTTACCTCGTCCAGCTGTTTCATCTCCTGCATAATCTGATCCATAAGGGCATTGTTTTTGCTGTCGTTGGCCGCTTTCAATTCAATGAGTTTTTGGTTGATCATATCCAGAATCAGGCTGTTTTTAAATTCAAAAACCACTCGCGGAACCAAATCGATAAGTCGTTCGGCATCGGTTTCCACTTTTTTCACTTTGGAGTGAACCCTGCTAAGCGTGTATTTCTCTGTCACCAAATCGGCAGTAAGCAAACTAATGCGGGTATTGGGATGATACAGAAAAAAACGTTCCGCCACAAAACCTTCCTGCTTGTGTTGTAGCTTATATTCTTCGAGCATCAGCGTATGCACTTCATTATAAAACAGTAAATTATCGCGCTCAAGTTCTTCCAGAATAAAATCGCCTACTGTAACCGGAATTTTTTCTTCTTTATCGGCAAAACAGAAAATAACTTCGCCGTGTTTTACCAATATCTGCAAAATATTCCGTTCCTGATCCTCAAATTTAGATGATGAAGTGATACGGGTAACTAAATTATCTGTTTCTTCTGATTGATTTGTATCGACAGTTTCATTTTGTCGGCGGACGGCATTTTTCTCCTGCTCGGTATTCTTGAGTTTGTTTATTTCGTAATAAAGCATTTGCTCATCTACATTCAACAAAGTACTGCATTCCTTCACATACTCGCTGCGGATAGCCGAATTTGGAATAATGGCAATGCTCCGCACAATATCAAGCACCAATCCGGCACGTTTCACAGGGTCATTGCCGGCATCTGCCAGTAATAAATTGGTTTTGAAGCGTATAAAGTCGGAAGCATTGCGCTCCACGTATTCAATGAAGTCCGACGCATTGGTTTTACGGGCAAAGGAATCGGGGTCATCACCATCGGGCAGAAGCAAAACCTTGATGTTCAGACCTTCTTCGAGCAATAAATCGATACCTCGTATAGAAGCTTTGATACCGGCCGCATCGCCGTCGTAAATCACTGTTACATTTTCGGTAAAGCGGTGAATCATGCGGATTTGCCCGGGTGTAAGTGACGTCCCCGACGAAGCCACCACGTTTTCAATGCCACTCTGGTGCATCGAAATCACATCGGTGTAACCTTCCACCAGAAAGCAACGGTCCTGTTTGACGATGGCTTGTTTGGCAAAAAAGATTCCGTAAAGCTCGTTACTTTTGTGGTAGATTTCCGATTCAGGCGAGTTCACATACTTCGCCATTTTGTCGTCTTTCTTCAGGATTCGACCACCAAAAGCCACCACTTTGCCCGACAGCGAATGAACCGGAAACATCACACGGCCACGGAAACGGTCGGTTGTTTGTCCGTTTTCGTTCTCGAGCGTGAGGCCCGTTTTTACAAGATAATCTTTATTATAACCGGCTTTCAGAGCGGCTTGTGTGAAGGCATCGCGCTGGTCGAGACTGTAACCAAGCTGGAATTTCTGAATAATATCGTCGCGGAAACCACGCTCGCGGAAGTAACCGAGTCCGATGGATTTGCCATCGATATGATTGTGAAGCGTGGTTGTAAAGTGTTTTTGAGCAAAATCGTTGACCAGCAACATCGATTCGCGGTCGTTGCGCACGGCCATTTCCTCGGGCGAAAGTTCGCGTTCCTGCACTTCGATGTGGTACTTGCGAGCCAGGTATTTCAGCGCCTCAGTGTAGTTGAGCTGCTCGTGCTCCATAATGAAATGCACCGAGTTACCTCCTTTGCCGCAACCAAAACATTTGAAAATACCTTTAGCCGGCGAAACGGTAAACGAAGGTGTTTTCTCACCGTGAAACGGACACAGACCGAGTAGATTCACCCCGCGTTTGCGTAGCGTAACGAAATCGCCCACCACATCCTGTATCTGTGCGGCTTCGGTAATGCGGTCTATGGTAGGTTGGTCAATCATTTTTTTTGTAGATACGTTGCATGCAAGGTCTCTACTACGATATGAAAAATTTGATTACAAAACTACGGATTTTATTCTGAAAAAAGGGTATCGAGATAATTAAATATTGTTGTTTGTATAAGCTCTTTCCTTTCTTTTCTCCTCAAAAAAACCTATCTTTGCGCTGAATTATTGGTCAGTAGCCGATTTTTGATTTATGTTACGTCAGCAGTTACAACAAAAATTACAACAGAAACTTTCGCCTGCGCAAATTCAGGTTATCAAAATGCTCGAAGTGCCAACTTTGGAGCTGGAGGAGCGCATCCGGCAGGAACTGGAGGAAAATCCGGCATTGGAAGAAGGGGCTGAATCGGAAAAGGAAACCGAGGAAATGGATGATTTAAGCATCGACGACGGCGGTAATAATGATGATTTTGAAGTGGATGATTATATGTCGGACGACGATATCCCAGATTACAAACTGAAAGCCAACAACACGTCGAAAGACGACAAATACGAGGATATCCCGTTTTCGGTAGGCATGACTTTTCACGAATTTCTCGAAGATCAGGTAGGTCTGCTGCAGGTTTCGGAACATGAACGTATGTTGATTGAATACGTGATTGGTAATATCGACGACGAAGGTTACCTGCGCCGCACTCCCGAAGCCATGGTGGATGACATTGTGTTTCAGGCGGGTGTGCAAACCACCGACGAGGAAATGGTTCGCGTTATTGCACTTGTACGTCAACTCGACCCTGCCGGAGTGGGTGCTTCCAATTTGCAGGAATGCCTGTTGCTGCAACTCGATCGGAAAGAATCAACCACAACGGTAAATCTTGCAAAACGACTTATCAACGAATATTTTGAAGAGTTCTCAAAGAAACATTACGATAAAATTCAAAAGGGGTTAGAAATGGATGATGTATTACTGAAAAAAGTAATGACAGAAATCACTCACCTCAATCCCAAACCCGGAAATTCCTGGAGCGGAAATATTCTGGAGAAATCGATGACAACAATTGTCCCCGATTTTATTCTGGAAAACGATGAAGGTCAACTTACTGTTTCGCTGAATAACAGCAATATACCCGAACTTCGCATTAGTAGCACGTACAACGATATGTTTCAGGATTATGCCGGAAACAAGCAAAATCAGAGTCGCGAAATGAAAGACGCGGTGATGTTTGTGAAACAAAAGATAGACTCTGCGCGTTGGTTTATCGACGCTATCAAACAACGTCAGCAAACACTGCTGACCACTATGATGGCTATCGTGAATTTTCAGAAGCAATTTTTTATCGAGGGCGACGACACCTATATGAAACCTATGATTCTGAAAGATATAGCCGACCGTACCGGATACGATATTTCAACTATTTCGCGTGTAAGCAACAGCAAATATATCCAAACCGAATTTGGCATTTTTCCGGTGAAATACTTTTTCTCCGAATCGATGACCAACGACTCCGGCGAAGAAGTTTCGACCCGCGAAATCAAGAAAATTCTGCAGGATTGCATCGAGAATGAAGATAAACAGAAACCGATAACCGATGAAACGTTAGCTGCAGTACTGAAAACAAAAGGTTACATTGTAGCACGGCGTACCGTGGCCAAATACCGCGAACAATTGAATATTCCGGTGGCGAGAATGCGGAAAGAAGTATAATTTAGTCGGTGGTAAGCGGTTTTTAGTATGTAGTTTTGTCCCGAAGGGACTATATATGAATAACCCCGTACGAAGTCCGGGGCTAAAATACAATCAAAGCAACAACCCCGAAGCGGGTTGAACAAAAAATTCAGATTATGAAAAAGTTCCACGAAATAATTTCCCTGGTTTTTCAGCCTTTGCTGATGCCAACCTACGCCATGATTCTGCTTATGAATATGGATATCTTTGCAGTAATGCCATTATTTTGGCGGATGGTGGCTATAATTGGCACATTGCTTTTTACGGGTATTTTGCCGGCTGTTCCAATTTTACTTTTGATGAAACGCGGTGAAGTTAATGACCTGTTCATCTCAAAAAAAGAAGAACGCACCATGCCCTATCTTTTCTCATTGCTGGCATATGTTTTCTGGGCTCTTTTTATGTGGCGGACCTTACAATTCCCTACGTTTATTGTAGCCATGGGTATTGGTTCTACGGTGTCAATTTTGTCAATTGCATTTATCAATCTGAAATGGAAAATCAGTGCTCACGCTACCGGAATGGGCGGTTTCTGTGCATCCATTTTCGGAGTTTGCTATCGAACTGCCATTAATCCTGTTTGGCTTTTTGTTGTGATACTCATTATTTCCGGACTGGTTGCCCTTTCGCGCCTCGAACTGAAAGCTCATACTCCTTCTCAGGTGTTGGTTGGTTTCGTTATGGGATTTGCGTTGGTTTTCGCACCATGTTTCTTTTTTTAATTCAACAATTAATCAACTCACCAAATAAACTAAAAAATGATTACACAAGACCAACTAAAAGATTTGTTGGAGCGCGAGAACGCGTTGAGGAGGTACCTTTGACGTCGACTCAAAAGCAATTCAGATAGAAGAAGAAGAGTTACGAACTCATGTTCCCGGATTTTGGGACGACGCGAAAGCTGCCGAAGCCCAAATGCGTAAAATCAAAGAACTCAAAAACTGGGTGGAAGGCTACAGTGGAGTGAAAACCGCAGCCGAAGAACTTCAACTTTGTTTCGATTTCTACAAAGAAGAAGCCGTGACAGAGGAAGAGGTGGATGAAGCTTATCGTCATGCGTTGGAGGCAATTGAAACGCTGGAAATGAAAAACATGCTTTCGCACGAGGAAGACAAGCTGGGAGCAGTGATTAAAATTGTGGGTGGTGCCGGTGGTACCGAGGCTCAGGACTGGGCATCAATGCTTTTCCGCATGTACCAACGCTGGTGCGAACGTCAGGGTTACAAATGCGAAATTACCAACTTATTGGACGGTGAAGAAGCAGGAATCAAAACCGTAACCATGCAGATTGAAGGCGAAATGGCTTATGGCTACCTGAAAAGCGAAAACGGTGTTCATCGCCTGGTGCGTGTATCGCCTTTCAACGCTCAGGGAAAGCGAATGACCTCTTTTTGTTCGGTTTATGTAGTTCCGCTGGTTGACGATACCATTGAAATAGAAGTGAATCCGGGCATGTTATCGTGGGACACTTTCCGCTCATCGGGTGCGGGTGGACAGAATGTAAACAAGGTGGAAACCGGCGTGCGACTGCATTACAAATTCATGAATCCGGTAACGAACCTGATGGACGAAATTGTGATTGAAAATACTGAAAGCCGCTCGCAGTTTGGGAATAAAGACAATGCAATCCGCTTGCTCAAATCGCAACTCTACGAATTGGAACTGGAAAAACGTCGTGCAGCTTCTGCAGTGGTTGAAGCAGGTAAAAAGAAAATTGAGTGGGGATCTCAAATCCGCAGTTACGTGTTCGATGACCGCCGCGTGAAAGACCACCGAACCAATTATCAGACTTCCAACGTAAACGGTGTGATGGATGGTGATATCGATGCATTTATCAAAGCGTATCTGATGGAATTTCCGGATTAATATTACGAACTGAAATTTTAAAGACAAGGTATTTTTTGATTGTTTCTAACATCAGAAAATACCTTGTCTTTTTATGTTCAATAACATGAATACCTGATGAACGAAACCGCATAATTTCCACTAATTTTGTCCCGAAATTAATAACTGTATAAAGTACAATTAAAAAACATAGAAATCATGACAGTTCAAGAATTAAAATCAGCTTTTGAAACAACTTACGGCAAGAAAGCCGAAGCCGTTTATTTCTCTCCGGGTCGCGTAAACCTGATTGGCGAGCACACCGATTATAATGGTGGTTCAGTATTTCCATGCGCATTGAGTTTCGGAACGTATTTGTTGATGACTAAAAACGATAAAAAAGTAATGAACTTTAAATCGTTAAATCAACCCGAAATCGTTTCGCTTGGTTTCGACCAACTTACTACACCGCTCAACAAATCGTGGGTTAATTATCCGCTGGGAGTTTTAGCTCAGTTCGTAAAACGTGGTGTGGCTATTACTCAGGGTTATGATATGTTGATTTGGGGTAATGTACCTAATGGTGCAGGACTTTCTTCGTCAGCAGCACTGGAAGTAGTTACTGCTTTTGCATTCAACGATCAATTGGGAACAGGTTTCAACCGCACTGTGTTAGCACAGATTGGCCAGAAAGCCGAGCATGAATTTGCGTTGGTAATGTGTGGTATAATGGATCAGTTTGTATCAGCCAATGGTGCGAAAGATCATGCAGTACATTTGAATTGCGACACGCTTCAATTTGAACTCGTACCTGTAAAGTTAGAGGGAGTGAAAATCGTAATTTCAAATACTCATAGTCCTCACAAATTAGACTCAGGTGCTTACAACCAACGTGTGGCTGAATGCAAAAAAGCTGTTGAACAACTCAACACTGTTCGTCCGTTGAAATACCTTGCTGAATTGACAGAAGCAGAATTCAAATCAATCGAATCCGCCATTACCGATCCTGTAGCTCACAAACGTGCGCGCCACGTGGTTGGTGAAGTTCAACGTACTTCCGATGCGGTAAAAGCATTGAAAGCAGGTAATTTGACATTGTTTGGTCAATTAATGAATGCTTCACACGTTTCTTTGCGCGACGATTACGAAGTTACCGGTCCTGAACTGGATTGCATGGCTGCCGAAGCATGGAAAATCGACGGAGTTATCGGTTCACGTATGACCGGTGGTGGTTTTGGCGGATGTACCGTTTCATTGGTAAAAGACGAAGCTATCGATACATTTATCAAAGAAGTTGGTACTGCTTACGAAGCAAAAATCGGCATCAAACCTGAGTTCTACATTGCCGAAATAGGCGACGGAGCGTGTAAAATTGATTAATCGTAATAAGTTTATTAAGTTGATTGGTTAATTGGTTGTGGACTTCTTCAACTAATTAACCGATTAACTAATCAACCAATCAACCCAAAAATGAAAACAGTAAAAGAATTAGAAATAGAATTGAACGGTAAACCGGTATCGCTTTACACCTTGTTCAATAAAAACGGCATGTCGGTGGATATAACCAACTACGGTGCAAAGATTCTGCGCTTGATGGTGCCTGATAAAAACGGCAAATTCGACGATGTGGTGCTGGCTTTCGACACGCTCGACGAAGTGATTGAAAAAGAAATCTACTTCGGTGCGGTTTGTGGACGTTTTGCCAATCGTATCAAAGATGGTAAATTCAGCATCGATGGTGTGGAATACACATTGCCAATAAATAACGGCACTAACTCATTGCACGGCGGAGTTCATGGTTACAACGAAAAAGTATGGACTGTAAAATCGGTTTCGCAGCAGGAATTGGTGCTGGAACTTTTCTCGCCCGACGGTGAAGAAGGATATCCGGGCAATCTGACCATTACCTGCACTTACATTTTGAGCGACGATAATGCTATCAAAATGCACTACGAAGCTACAACCGACAAAGCAACCGTTATTGGTCTGACCAATCATTCGTACTTCAACCTGAAAGGTGCCGGAAACGGGACTGTGAAAGACCACATTATGCAACTGAATGCCGATTTCTACACTGTGTTGGATGAATCATTTGCGCCTTCAGGTGAAATTCGTCCGGTTACAGGTACAGCTTTCGATTTCCGTAAACCTACTTTAATCGGTGACCGCATCGATGCCGAAGAGTTTGTTCCCGGCTGGGGAATTGACAACAACTGGTGTATCCGCAAAGAACAACAGGGTGATTGTGTGTCGGCTGGTTATGTCTACGAGCCAACTTCAGGACGTAAAATGGAAGTCATTACCACACAGCCCGGAGTACAGGTTTACACAGCCAACTGGGTGGATAAAGTAACCGGTAAAGAAGGTAAACTTTATGACCGTCAGGATTCTATTTGCCTCGAAACGCAGGGCTTCCCTAACTCACCAAACATCGCGCATTTCCCAAGTTCACTACTTCGTCCTGGACAGAAATACGATGAATGGTGTATTTATAAGTTTTCAGTAGAATAAAAACAGTCGGAGTACGACTTGAAGTCGTGCCCCGACTAAAAATATAAAAGCAGAGTTGCCGGTTGGTTGCTCTGCTTTTCCATTTTAAATCACTGAAATACATTGACTTTCTACTGATGATTATACTCAGAAATTATAATTTCCACATGATATGCCAATAAATCCACATCATTCATGATAATAGGAAGTAATTTTGCAGCATCAAAAATCTGATAATTACAATCATGAAGAAAACAATCTCCTTTTTTCTCTTTTTTTTAATAATATCCTTGTCAGGTTTTGGCACAACCTATTATGTGTCACCAACCGGATCAGGAACAGGAACTTTTGCAAGTCCGTTGAGTTTTTCTTCAGCAGTGGGTAAATCACTGGCGGCAGGCGATTCACTTATATTTCGTGGCGGATCATATAGTTTCAGTTCATCGCAATCTTTTTCAAAATCTGGTTCGGCGGGTAATCTGATTCATTATGTTGCCTACAAATCAGAAATTCCAGTGTTTGATTTTCGAACACAGGCATATAATAGCAGCAACCGTGGTTTAAACCTATCGGGAAATTATATGCATGTAAAAGGAATTACTGTTCAGGGAGCAGGTGACAATGGTATTTATGTTTCAGGAAGTAATAACTTTGTTGAATTATGCGTTGCACGCTGGAATTGCGATTCCGGTTTTCAGTTTAAAACAGGAAGTGACAACTACATATTAAATTGCGATTCGTATGAAAATTTTGACTACGAAACCAGTGGTTCAATTGGAGGAAATGCAGATGGATTTGCTGACAAACAATATACCAACACCGGCACCAACACTTATAAAGGTTGCCGGTCGTGGAGCAACAGCGATGATGGTTGGGATAGTTATGAAAAAATAGGAAATACGGTTTACGATAGTTGCTGGTGCTACAATATGGGACCGGCACAATTTGACATGACTAATCATATTCGTTATGCAACCGACAAAACCTATATCGATGGCTTTGCAAATCACATTATTCCAAATGCAGGTAATGGAAACGGATTTAAAATGGGTGGAAATTATACCGCACACAATGCCACTGCTCATCATTGCATTGCAGTTGCAAATCAGGTAAAAGGCTTTGATCAAAACAACAATAACGGAACTATGACAGTATATAACTGTACAAGTTACAACAATGGCAATAATTATGGATATTCAAACAGTAGCAATGGAACTTTGATAATTAAAAATTGTGCTTCGTTAAACAGCAAGGGTTCAAATAGTTTCAGTTCAAAATCGGTAACTCAGGCATACAATACCTGGAATTCGGGTTTTAGTTGTGCAACTTCTGATTTTGTAAGCGTGGATTACACGCAGATGCTGAGTGCCCGTAAAGTTGATGGTTCATTGCCTGATATGACATTTTTACACCTTACCGCAACAAGCAATTTGCTAAACAAAGGGACTAACTTAGGTTACACTTTCTCAGGTTCAGCTCCCGATTTAGGTGCATTTGAATACAACAACATTACTTCTGTACAAAATCCTACTGATAATCTTCATAATGACTTTCAACTTCATCTGAATTCAGATAATAATATCGTTGTAGAAGGGAATATTGCTGCAATTTATGTCTATGAAATGACTGGAAAGATTGTATATTCTAAATATGAAGTGTCGAATATTCAAACTATTCAGGGAAAATATCTTCCAAAAGGAGTCTGTCTGGTTCGGATAACCGGAGTTGACGGACTTGTTCAAACAAACAAGATTTTGATTAAATAGTGATTAAAAAATGCCGGAAATTTCCGGCATTTTTCTTTATTTACTTTACCGTTACAAACGAAGAGTCGGATAAGCGATCAACTTAGTATGAATTTCCCTCTTCTTACAACTCCATCATTGGTTGCCATTTTGAAAATGTAAACACCGCTTTGCCAGTTTAGGGTTTCTATTTTAATTTCACTGCCTGACTTATTTTCTGTATTATAAACTTGCTGACCTTTAGCATTATAAATTGTCAATTGAGACTTCTCATTTGTTGGAAGTTTCATAATCAAAAAGTTCTTTGTGGAATAAAGGTATACTGAAACATCAGATTCTTTTTGCAGGGAAGTATTAATCGATCCGGCATTATTAATCGTAATTATCATTGAATCCATAGCAATATTCATTTTGGAATCTTTTGCAACAACCTTAAAGTAATACTGTCCATCGGGGTAATCAGTTGACTTAAAATACAAATCCTTACTTTGAGCTGTTATAGAATCCCCGCCGTTTGAGTTGGTTATGATATGGTAAAACTGCCTGTTAGTATAATCTGCTTTCGATAAACAGGTTTGATCAAACGAATAGATAGTATTAGTCATCAATTTTGAGTAAACACTGCTGCCAATATAATCGTCGGAAGGCATATCGAACCGAAAAGCCAGTTGATTTAAAAGATTTGTACCCGGTGAAATAACCGGCGCAAGGCTATATGAAAGCTCAAAAACATCTATTTTGTAAGTTGAGTTGCATCGGTCGGAAACCTTTGATAATATATCTACATTTCCATGAATGTTGTTTGGAGAAAGATACACTCCACTCAAATCTCTGAATGCTAAAAGGTCAGTATTGATAGTGTTTTCAAATACCGGTTTTATTGTGTCAACCAGATTGGTTACATCGTTGAGCGGATTGTTTACAGTCCACCAATTACCATCCCACACTGCTCCAGACTCTTTGATCATGGCAAAATGCACATGATTAAAACCTGTCACCGGCCACGGAACAATGGTGCCAACCACGCGGCCTTCATAAATGGAATCGCCTACAGCATAGGGTATTGATGTTTTGTTCATGTGGGCATATAAATAACCAACCGACTCGCTATTGGTTTTGATATTTGCCACTCCTACTCTCCAGTACAAATCTCCTCCGGTTGTCAGTACAGCTTTTATTACTCCCGTTTTTACCGCATAAACTTCCTGATTGGGATTGCCCAGAAAATCAACTCCCGGGTGAAGATAAGCACCGCTGCCATAATCCTGCAATTCATCATAACTGTTGCCGATAGGGTATTTCACATTGTCTGAGTTGTAATTGAGCGGACCACGGATATTCTCATGTAAACCTGATTGTACGGAGCTTTTTGATTTGTTTAAGGCAGGTTTTTCAGACTGATTGGCGGTAAGATAAAAACTCTTTGCGGCCTCTTTAAAATTCCGGAGATTATCTGTTTTATATAACGTAAACTTAAATCCCTTTTCAACCTGCTCTTTCAACACATATTTAAGCGTATCCATCTCTGTTTTCACGTCAAAAAATGTTCCGTGAAAAGGAAGTATTTTCTTTATTTCATTATTGCTGAAAGTGTATAAGTTGTTTCTGCTGAAAATAAGTATCCGGTCTTTAAGCGGTAACATCTTTACAGGAATTTCGGGCATCACTGCAGTTTCTCCAAGATAACTGACAACAGAGGTTTTGTCATCATAAGTTACAGGATTACCCGCCGCATCCAGGCAATATAGTATTGAACTGCTGTACTTATCAACCGATAAGGTGTGCAAATTCATAGAATACACGCTTCCTTTACAGTAAAACGACAGAAAAGTTTTATCAGTTGTGAGTTCCGGATTAATTATCTGAGAGAATTGCTCATCATACAGCAGTTTTCCCTGTAATGAATAAATGCGCAGCGTTGAAGGAATATTCTGTTCGATGGTTGTTATCGTTATTAGTTTATCAACCGTTTCCGTAAGGTATCTTTCCTCCGAAAGTTGCTTATTTATATTTAATGCTGAGTTTCTGACCCGTTGAAGTGCAGAAGAATTTGACTTTACAACACTATTATCAATAAAATGCCCGCAGTTATTTATTTCCTGCGACATAGTAACCAGATAAAACATAAAGAATACCGGAAAAATCAATGTTTTTTTCATAATGTTGGTTTATTAAATTATATTCTCTCTCCCCCTCGTTTGCAACGAGGGGTTAATAGTTGTTTGTTTAAAAACAAAATGCTACATCATATCAATTTCTCTCTCCCCCCTCGTTTGCAACAAGGGGTTGTTGGTTATTTGTTTTAAAACAAAAGACTAAATCATATCAATATCAATAATACAGCTTAACCCCGCGTAATTTCGTGCAGAACTGTACAAATAATCCTCAGCTTTAGCAACAAAACCACTTCTTACCGGATTTTCGTGAATATAATTAATACGCTGATTTATCATTTCAGTTGTGGTCAACTCAATGGGATGACTTTTATCCTGCCAAAACCGATACTTTTCAATACGGTTATCAAATTTACCTGCAAATTCAAATCGGTACAACATCCATTCTCTTCGGCTCTCGGGTAATTGCTGAATATCGTCAAGCACTGCTTTTGCTGTGAATTTTTTATAATCACGCAGAAAGTCTGTCATTCGAAAAGGTTCTTCAATGCTACAAACTAAATGAATATGATTGGTCATTAAACACCATGCATACAATTTTAATCCTTTTTTCTTTTTGCAATAATCTAATGATTCTACAATAATATTCCTGTAATTCAGCCGGGTAAAAACATCTACCCAATCAGTTACTGTAAAAGTAAGAAAATATACAGTGTTTTGGTTTTCAATCCTGTAATTCTCAGACGACATGTTTTAGCTTTTTATTTTTGAAAAAATATAATCTTTTTTGCGTTACAAACGCTTTACCATTAACCCCTCGTTACAAACGAGGGGGAGGTGGTTATACCAAGCATTGGTATTAATATCAAAGCTTAAATATAGAATTGTATTATCACAATTCTTCACAAAAGCTGATTTAAGCCAAAAATTACCATTATCATCGAATTTGAGTTTGTGTGGTTCAATAACATAAATACTTACATCTTTCTTTATAATAATATTCTTTAGGCTATACTCTGAAGTACCCCATGACTTAACTATTTTAGCTACATCAGCTTTCATGTCGATTGATGCTAAACAGTTGAGGTCAGTTACATTAAATATGAACGTTTGTTTATTCTTCTCAAATACTACATCTTGCTGATTTTCACACTCGATCTTCAATCCTTCTGGTAGTTTTACTTTTAATCTATTTCCGAGTATGCCAAATGACTCTTTAGTCGTATTTATTGGAAATACAGAATCAATTTCTGACTTTCCTAGATATAGACTTTTCGAATCTACTGTATCACGAAGTAAGATTGTAAACTCTTTTATTTTGTCATGACCATATACAAATTTGAAATATTTAAATAATAACCGATTTATATAGATGTCGTTTGTGAAATAGGATGTAGGTAATGAATCAGGAATTTCTTCTTTCTTGTTAATACAAAATTAAATTCCCAAATCCCCATAATAAAACTTTATCTCATCTGATTTTTTGCTAAATCTCCAATGTGGAGTACCATAAATTTTTAGTAGATCATTAAATGTCATTGATTGAATATCAAATCCTTTTGATGTTTTTCCGTAAAAGTTTCTATCAAAATTTATAAATTCAATTCGTCGTTTTTTGTTATAGCATATGTGATAGAAGGAAATTCCGAGCTTTTCATAATAGTCTTCGATAGAGTAGTTATTATGGTTGATTTGCTTATAATCAGTTCCAAATAATTTGTATATTTCAGACTTCGTTGTTCTATACAAAACTATATTTTCAAAACCAATACCTTCTTTTACAATGATATGTTTTGTCTCTTTCTGATTGCACGAAGTCAGAATAAGAAATGAAAAAAGACATATTAAATAAAAATTATTTTTCATAGATTACTTTCTCTTTCATACATTAATTTTCTATCCCGCATTTTTTTTAAAATGGCTTATAACGACCGAGGCTATGCGCATCCTGCGGTTTGCGGGAGTATTCACTGTCGCACTGCGACAAGGTGAATGCGGGCGCAAAACCTCCGAAATGCACGTCAGCCAGCAGGTGTGCATAGGCGTGTGTTGGCAGCTGGCCGTTCAGTCGTTATACAGTCGTCATTTATTTAGTCGTGTTATGTCGTTACCCGTCAATAATAAAGTCAGTTTTCTTTTATTGTCTTTTCTTGTCAACCAGCCGAAATACCCCGATAAACTTGTCTAAACGCACAAAGCCAAAGTAATCAACTCTCCACAGTGCATTGTTTTTTTTCTTTCAAAATGCACTTCAACTGTCTAACCGAGCAAAAAAACAATGTGCTGTGACCGCTCTGCCTATTATCAAAAAGCTATAAAAGCCACAGCAAGACTTTTGAAAATAAACTCTAACTTGTGAACTGTACCCCAAAAGTTAGACAAATAACTTTTGGGGTATTTTTATGGAAAAAATTAAACGAAAGAATCTGAAACACATTTATTCAGAGAAAATGAAGGTTGTAGAATTATACAATCAGGGTTATGGTTCAACTCACATTAGTAAGATGTTGAATATTAGTGTAACCGTGGTAAAAACATGGCTTTGTATTTATCGTTCCAAAGGAGTTGTTGGATTTGAAAAATCACCAAAGCCGCTGTTAAGTATTGATTTGAAAGAACAGGTTGTGCAGGATGTATTAGAAAATTTATTATCTTTCCCGTCAGTAGCGCTCAAATATGGGATAAGTCAATCAGCGGCTTATCAATGGGTTAAATTAGTGAAAGAAGAAGGATTTAGCTCATTAAAGTTAACACAGCAAGGGCGCCCACCAAAAGATATGGGACGACCAAAGAAAAAACAACCAGAAACAGAATTAGAGAAATTAGAAGAAGAACTTCGTTATTTAAGAGCAGAAAATGCCTACTTAAAAAAAGTGAGAGCTTTAGTTCAGGAACGGCTATTACGCGAAAGCGGGAAGCAGCCAAAGCCATCGAAGAATTAAGGCTTAAACACGATCTTTCCCATTTATTGAAAGTATCGTCGATGGCACGTGCAACGTTTTATTATCATCTAAAACAGTTCCGGGCACCAGATAAATATCAGTCTGTGCGCAAGCATATTAATGATATTTTTCATGCCAATAAGGGTCGATATGGTTATAGGCGTATAACTTTGGAACTGCACAATAATTCCATATCTATTAATCATAAGACCGTTGAAAGATTAATGCGGGAAAGTGGATTAAAATGTCAGGTAAGACTCAAAAAGTATCGTTCTTACAGAGGAACAGCAGGCAAGATTGCTCCTAATATTCTTGAGCGAGATTTTAAAGTAACATCTCCCAATAAGAAATGGGTGACAGATGTAACTGAATTTGCATTGTTCGGACAGAAAAGATATCTATCCCCAATTCTGGATTTGTTTAATGGAGAGATAATAAGTTATACTATTAGCCCTCATCCAAATTTGCTAATGGTTACAGGTATGCTCAGTAAAGCGCTGAAAGGCATAAAGAAAGATACAGAACTCGTTTTACATTCTGATCAAGGTTGGCATTATCAACATGCAACTTATCAAAGAATGCTTAAAAATAAAGGAGTAGTACAAAGCATGTCTCGTAAGGGAAATTGCTTAGATAATGCAGTTATGGAAAACTTTTTTGGATTGCTTAAATCAGAATTGCTATATTTACAGAAATTTAGTTCAATAGAAAACTTCGAATATGAGCTTATAAACTATATTCATTACTATAATAACTTTAGAATCAAAGAGAAACTAAAAGGACTAAGTCCGGTTATGTTCCGAACTCAGTCCTATTAAATTTTAATTATTAATCCGTCCAACTTTTTGGGTGCAGATCACT
>CAIQOG010000156.1 GCA_903873355.1 uncultured Bacteroidales bacterium | reverse complement strand
GTGGAAAGTTCCACAAACTCCTGTTATGCAGGATTTTGTTTTGAAAATTACAAATTAGCCACAATATGAAATTGAAAATATTTGCCTTTATTCTACTCGCATTTTTTTATGGAAAAGTGTCTATTTTAGCTCAAACCGAACCCGTTGATTTTGTAAATACACTGGTTGGGACAAAGGCGTGGAGTGGATTTTCACAGTTAGGTGGTGATGAACAACCGGCAGGGTACACCAGTCCTATGGTTGGTCCGCCGTTTGCCATGACTATGTGGACTCCTCAAACCAAAGCCGAGCAAGTAGCTTATTGGTACGACGATACAAAAATTCAGGGAATTCGCGCTACGCATCATCCTTCGGGTGCTTTTATGCTCGATTATGGTAGCATGACTGTGATGCCCATGATTGGAAAATTGAAAACATCACCTACTGAACGTGCTTCGCGCTTCGATCATACATCAGAGAAAGCAACTCCATATTATTACTCGGTCAACTTGCTCGATTACAATATAAAAGCTGAATTTACTGCCACTTCATTGGCGGGGTTCTTACAATTCACTTTTCCAGAATCGAATGAAAGTTACCTAGTTTTTGATTTTTTCCTGGATGGCGGACAATTTGAAATTGGTTCGGATAATAAATCCATAAAAATCAAGAGTTTGACAAAAGGATATGGAACGCCCGATAATTTTGCAGGTTATTATACAGTTGAGTTTAGCAAACCATTTGAAATGGCAGGAACAAAGTCAGAAAAAGGAAATCCGGTTTGGTGGGTAAAATTCTCGACACAAAAAGATGAGAAAATTCAGCTAAAAGCAGGAAACTCTTTTATCAGTTTTGAACAGGCAACACAGAATTTAAGCAAGGAAATACCCCACTGGGATTTCAATAAAACTGTTGCCGAAACAAAGAAAAAATGGAATACTGAATTGAGTAAAATATTGGTTGAAGATGGTGTGGGAACATCGAAAAATGTTTTCTACACTGCTCTTTACCATACGTTTATGTTACCTCGTGAGTTTTATGAAAATGGAAAATATTACAGCCCTTTTGATGGAAATATTTACGAGGGGAAAAGTTATACCGATTATTCCATGTGGGATACTTTCCGTGGTGTACATCCTCTTTTCACTATTGTTCAACCCAAGCGAGATGCTGAAATGATTACTTCGTTGTTGCAAAACTACGACGAAGGCGGTTGGATGCCCAAATGGCCAAATCCTGGTTATTCCAATATGATGATGGCTACGCATGCCGATGCCATCATTGCCGATGCTTATATGAAAGGAATTCGGAATTTTGATGCCAAAAAGGCCTGGGAAGCCATGGAGAAAAATGCCAACCAGAAAGGAACCGGACTTTTTAAAGCACGCGTGGGAATTGAGTATTTCAAAGCGCTGGGATTTGTTCCGGCTGATAAAATTGACGAAAGCATCAGCAATACGCTCGAATGTGCTTACGACGATTACTGTTTGGCACAAATGGCCAAAGCCATGGGAAACGAAGCAGGATATAAGAAATACAGTATTCGTGCCGGCTATTACCGAAACTTGTTCAATAAAGAAACAAAACTTGTTTGTGGACGCAAATCAGATGGTTCGTGGGTAAATCATGATGCCAAATGGATTAGTTACTGGGCAGGAAATACCGATTACACTCTCAATGTGTATAAATGGAATAATACCTTGTTTGTACCACAGGATGTGTCTGGATTAATGGAGTTTTTTGGAGGAAAAGACAGTTTAAGTTCAAATCTGGATCATTTCTTTTCCAATCGGTTCTACTATATTGGCGATGAATTTTCGATGCATGCGCCTTATTTATATTGCTTTGCAGGTAAGCCATGGAAAACTCAGAAATTGATGCATGATTTTGTTTCAAACTATTTTCTTGATAAACCGGATGGTTTGTGTGGAAATGACGATTGCGGTCAATTATCAACCTGGTATATGTTTGGTGTGATGGGTTTCTATCCATCGTGTCCCGGAAGTGATAATTATACAATTACCAGTCCGCTTTTCAAAAAAACGGTTATTAATTTGTCAGATTCCAAAAAGTTTGAAATTATTGCCAACAATTTATCCGAATCCAATATTTATATCCAAAGCGTAACATTGAATGAAAAACCCTATTCAAAAGGTTTTTTTAAACATTCTGACATTATCAACGGAGCCAAAGTAGTTATGAATATGGGCAATAAACCCTCCAACTGGGGAACGGCAGAGAAAGATGTGCCGGTTTCAAAACTACCGGATACAAAGCAATTGACACTTCCGTATCTGGCAAGCGGATCGCAGAGTTTTTACAACCAAACGACAGTAATTCTGGGATCTTATGACTTAAATACATCCATTTATTATACACTTGATAATTCAAAACCGACTATAAATTCAGCGAAATATAAATCAGCGCTGGTAATTGATAAAAATTGCAGTTTAAGGGCAGTTGCTGTTAAAAAAGGTTTTGAGCCAAGTAACGAACTTCAACTGACTTTTAATAAGTTGGATAAAAACGTAACCATCAAACTCAACACTCAATACAGCAATAATTTCACTGCTGGAGGCGATTCTGCTTTGATAGACCGAATGCGTGGTGGAATTGTTTACAACTCCGGTCAATGGCAGGGTTATGTTGGGAAAGATGTAAATGCTGTAATTGACCTCGGTTCGGTGAAGCAAATCAATAAAATTGAAACGGGATATCTGTTCAATTATGTTCAGGGCTCGTTTTATCCGGATAAGGTAACTTATTATATTTCAAATGATAATGTGAATTTCACACAAGTAGATGAGATAAATTTCGACAATAATATTGAGCCCAAAGACAAATCTTTTGCTGTAAAAAATTATACAATAAATAAATCATTTACAGCCCGTTATGTGAAAGTTATTGCAAAAATCCCATCAAAATGCCCCGATTGGTACATCAATATGCGTGGTGATAGAACCCCGATGTTGCTTATTGATGAAATTAT
>CAIQOG010000155.1 GCA_903873355.1 uncultured Bacteroidales bacterium | reverse complement strand
CATCTTCAAGATTTGGAGTCATTTCCCCAAGAACGTTGTATACATAAGGTGCCGTAAAAGGAGCTTTAATCAGTCCGGCATAAACCGGGTTAAAGTTACGGTTCAATCCTTCATAGCCAAGTGCCCGTTCAGAATAAACAAAACTCATATTGGCATTCAGTTTAAACCATTCAGTCATTTTAATACGTGCATTTACACGGGTTGTATAACGCGAAAAAGAAGTTTTATCAACCAATCCACCATGACCCAGATAACCCACCGAAATAGCATATAATGCTGCGTCATTTCCACCGGTTACATTCAGGTGATAATTTTGATTAATAGAATTATTGAAAACTTCATCCTGCCAGTTAGTAGCCTGATTATAGCGGTAATAATCTTTATTTCCGGAGACACCCCAGTTTTCAACAACAGGTTTATCGGTATTAATGAATGGATATGACTGAATGGAATTAGCAGAAAGGCCATAACTTGACATCATGTCCGTCAGATAGTTCTTATAGCTAAATTCGTTCATCATTTTATACTTGGTGTTTGGTTCTAAATTTACACCGGCATATGCATAGAAATTAATTCGTGTTGAAGCATCTTTTGCCCGCAAGGTATTAATCAGGATTACACCGTTAGAAGCTTTTGAACCGTAAATGGAAGCTCCGTCTTTCATTACTGTTATATTATCAATGTCTTTTACATCAACGTCGGACAAAGCGGAAACCACATTAGCACCAATAAGCGAGTAAATGGTTTGATTTTCGTAAGGAACACCATCAATAACTAATAATGGTTGTGTGTTGGCATTCAGTGAGTTGAATCCATTCAGATATAAATTTCCTCCACTTCCAGGAACTCCCGAGCGGGAAACCGAATTTAATCCGTTCACACTACCCTGCAAAACTGTTTCAACAGTAGAAGCACCAAGTTTGTAATCATCCCGATTCTCGTGGGTTGAAATTGAGTTTGTAGTATTAAGCGCATTTGTCATGTCGAATGCTGTGGCGACATCTTCATATTTGCCTTTAAAACTGTCATCGAGCAAATAAATATCGATTGTTGTTCTGTCCAGTACAGGAACTTGTTTTGTTGCAAAGCCGGGTGCATTAACCACAATACTTGCTCCTTTAATGCTTTTCTCCAAAGTGAATTTGCCATTATCTCCAGTAATGGCAGAGGTGATTCCTGTAATACTCACTTTCGCACCTGACAATGGTTTACCGGTAGCCGATTCGTAGACAGTTCCGGTTATTTTGGTTGCAACTACAGCTTTCTGTGAATATGCTGTCTGAGTGAATCCAATTACAAAAAAAATAGTCGATAAAATATATTTAAGATGTTTCATAAATTTTCGGAATTAAAGTTTACTATTCTTCTGTAATTCTTGGTACTAATAAAATATAATCAAGGAACAACAGCCCCTGACGGCTGGAAGTATTGCTTCGGGCAGTGTTACAAAGCCACATGGTCAAAGTCCCGGTTTTTGGAACAGTCATTACATCTGCTAAAGGTGAAACCGGTGAAGATACCACCTGGGTTGCATTTGCAGGTTCCAAATCCCATTGTTTAATT
>CAIQOG010000154.1 GCA_903873355.1 uncultured Bacteroidales bacterium | reverse complement strand
TTCCATATGTCTTTTGATTTTTCCTTCTTTCATCATTTAATGGCAATCCACCACATATTTCATTTGAGTTTTTCTCTGATTTTGTTAAACTTCTTTTAAAATCGTACATTGTTTGTGCTGTCCAATCTTTAATAGGTTGTGATTTATTCGTGAAATTAATTGTTTTTGCATTTTTAATAATAGGTTTAAGTTCATTTTGAATATCTTCCAAACTAGCATCCCAGTTAATAGTCAAACTCTTTTTAGTGAAGTAGGAAAAGTCTTTTAGCTTTATTTTGTTTTTGTTTCCTTCTACATCATAATTATAACTCCAAATAGTGAATGAAAGTGGCCATTTACCATCTAATTTAAAAAACTCTTTTCCGGTAACAATAAATCCATTTTCGTATTTAAAATACTTATCAAACACTTTGCGGAAAGGGATATAGGTTGGGCGTGGTATAAGCCACGAGGTTGGCGTAAAAATCATTAGTATGGGTTTCAGCTCACTATCTTCTACATTTTGTAATTTGGCTATGTTTACAATTTGTCCCAAAAATGCCAGATACCGTTCTTTCCCTGCATCTTCACCCGTGAGAGCTAAAATATCTTTATCTATTACGTAATTAGCATTCTGTTTTTCACGTGCTTCCTGTTTTTCATCCGTATTTTTGTAGGGTGGATTAAGTAAAAAGGCAATAGGTTTATCCAATTCCACGTTTTTTTCGTGAAGCACCCGTTTCAGAATATCCACATAATCTTTTGCCGAACGGTCGAGGAAATTCAACCCCTCATTATCTGATGTTTTAGGTATGATTGTAAATCCTGCTTGAAGTAATTCTACGTCATCCTGAACTGTAAGGCGCATACGCCTTTCGATAGTGCGTAATAAATCGGGCTGTAATTCTGAAACAATTTTGTGCTTTAAATGTCCGCGCCAACTGGTAACTAAGTTGCCCGAACCACCAGCCGGATCAAAAACTATATACTTGTCACTCAGTTTCTTTTCAAAGTTTTCGTGTACAAACCAAAGTGCAAATTTACTAAGGTTGATGTCGGTAAAGAAAATACCGTGTTGTTTGGCATATTCCGGCTTTATGATACTCAACACCTCGTCGAAACGGCTAAAATAATAATCGGGAGTTAAGCCTGAACCTTCGTTAGTGAATATATAATGACTTTCGATAAACTTTTTGAATTCCGGTTTGTGTTTTGGTTTAATTGAAATCTGCTCACTTATTCTTCCAGTTTTTTGGCTTACCACTTGTACATCGTTATCTTCTTCATCATTATCGACCACTATTGAAGTAATATCCCAGAAACCTACAACTGCATAAAAACAATGTACAGCATCAAGCGGGTCATCATAAAACTTTTTAAGTGATTCAATGTGATTAATAAAATCGTATGTATTTATTTGTATTCTATTTGAATCAAGATTTTTTAGAACTTTCAGAAACTCATATAGGGCAGTGATAATGTTTTTCTCTTCCGAAAATAATCCATCATATTCTTTGGCATTTATTCTGAATAACGCAGTTTTCAAAATCTCTGATGCCTGTCCTTTTGAAGTTTTGTTGGCATTAGTCACTCCAATTTCGTTTGGAGCTTTTTGTGCATCGCTATATGATGCCAACTTTTTGACATAATCAGGCAATTGATCCAACTTCCATAAACCGATAAAATCTTTGGTAATTACACAGATAGCACCAAAACTCAACCCTTTTTTTGAATAATGTAATGCCTGATAAAATCCTGATAACCATTGATCATATTTCGATTTCAATTCAACAACTAATTCACCTTTAATGTAGGTGTCAGCTCCAAAAGCATCAGATTCAGTTTTGAATTTATCACCAAATACTTCTTTAAAGAAAGGATAAATCAAGTGTCGTTTAGCATCTTCGTTCGAATTGCTTGTAATATATTTCTTTATTCCCTGTATTTCTTCAATCATTTATTTTGTAGTTTATTTCTAAGGGTAAATATAGAATAATAGGAAATCAATTAAAACTCTCCAAAGATAAAAAACATATTTAACACTGCCAATCATTTTTCCTTTTATTTTAAAATAAACAAAAATATCTATATTTATGCGGTTTTCGGTTAATCCGGAAAGAAGAAAATACACCATAAAAAAGCCCCCGAACCCTCCCAATAAACATCGGGATAAATTGCGGGGGGATAAGTTTGTATGTATAGTACTTTTGTAGCACTGCATGTACTACTCATCTGATGAATCACTCATAAGCTCACTGGAAACTTCAATCTTACTATCTCTTCAGGCTGAAAGCCTGACATATCATTAACCCGGTGGCAACGCCCCGGGATAATATGCCCGATGGCATCAACGCCCTAAAGGGGCAACATAAAATGTTATGTCTACAGATAATCTTCGTTATAATCAACACCATATTCCTTCAAAAATCTGATGTACTCCTCTTTGAAAGATTCAGTTTTATGATGTTCTTTCTGGTTTTCGATATATCTCTTTACAACATCTACTTTACTCTGACTTACTGAAAATCCTCCGTATCCTCCTTGCCATGCAAAATCGGTATAATCAACTCCTTTTGTTTTTATCCATCGACTACTATTGCGTTTCAATTCTTCCAACAGGTCTGCCAATGCAATGTTTTTGGACATAATGCAGAGAATATGAACGTGATTTTCTACACCGTTTATTGCTATGGGAACGGACTTATTTGCCTTGAGAATACCTCCAAAATAAGCATGTAATTCGCTTTCAACATCCGATTTTATCAAATCCTGATTATACTTTGTGTGAAACACAATATGTATGTATAGTTTGGATAATGATTGTGACATAGTATTGTTTTCTATGTAGCCCCTTCGGGGTGCTGTTTTGTATGTTTAGTTATATACCCAAGGCGTTGCCATTGGGTTGATAGTATGTATGACTTTCAGTCATTTTTCTGTCCCCCAAAGATAAATAACACATTTAACATCACCAACATTTTTCGGAATTATTTTTAAACAAAACTAAAAAAGATAATATGATAAGTGATTGTGAAGCTACAACAATTCAGGGCGTGACTTCAATTCATAGCCTGAATAAGATAAAAGATGATATTTCTGACACAGTTTATTGAATAGATCCGAGAATAGATGATATTTTTACGGCTTCCATGCGTGTTGAAGAAACAAAAAGGTACCTTGAAGAAACAAAAAGGTACGATGAAGGAGTAAAAAGGTGTGTTGAAGGAATAAAAAGGTACCTTGAAGGAATAAAAAGGTGTGTTGAAGAAATAGAAATGTACCTTGAAGGAATAAAAAGATACCTTGAAGAAACAAAAATGTGTGTTGAAGGAATAAAAAGGTGTGTTGTTGCCGTAAAAATATGACCTGTAGCCATAAAAACAGGAGCTAATCTGCTAAAATTACGCAAAAATCGCAAATCAACACAAAATATAAATTGCTGATAAAGATGTTTTTTATTAAAATGACATTTGCGAAAATTTCTTAGCAAGCCAAGCGGGAGAGCCGAGCGGTTCAATTTGCGAACCAGCGGTCAGCGTAGCTAAATTTGCGCCTGTCTACCGAACAGGCTGGTTCAAAACAACTCTTATTGCACACCAGATGAGTAAAGCAAAAAAAAGACCGCCCCACAAGGAACGGTCTTCTTTATAAACTATAAATTATCAACTATAAACTATTCTCCGAATTGTTGATCGGCCATTCGTTTGTAGCCTGTGTAACGCCATTTGGCATTCGCTTCGGCAGCCACGAACAGTTCTTTCGCTTCTTCAGGGAATTGTTTCAGCAAGGAAGTATAACGTACTTCACCGCGTAAGAAGTCCTGGAATTTAGTCCAATCCGGTTCTTTCGAATCCAGCGTCATTGGGTTCTTTCCTTCAGCTTCCAAATCCGGGTTGAAGCGGTACAAATGCCAGTATCCACATTCTACAGCACGTTTTTGTTCGGTCTGTGCTTGTCCCATACCTGCCAATAAACCGTGGCTGATACATGGTGAGTAAGCAATAATTACCGATGGTCCATCGAATGCTTCCGCTTCGCGGATAGCTTTCAGCGTTTGTGCCTGATTAGCTCCCATAGCTACCTGAGCCACGTAAACATAACCGTAAGTGGCAGCAATCATACCAAGGTCTTTTTTGCGAACACGTTTACCCGAAGCAGCGAATTTAGCCACAGCACCTACCGGAGTAGATTTAGAAGCCTGTCCACCTGTGTTTGAGTAAATTTCGGTATCCAGAACCAGGATATTAACGTTTTTACCTGAAGCAATCACGTGATCCAAACCACCGAAACCGATATCGTACGCCCAACCGTCACCACCAATAATCCATTGTGATTTTTTCACCAGGTATTGAGTCAGTTCAGCTATTTCTTTGCAATAAGAGCAAGTTCCTGCTTTTACAAGCGGAGTAATTTTACGTTCCAGAATGATAGTTTCATCGGCATCGTTACGTTTTTCAATCCATTCAGCAAAAAGTCCTTTCAATTCGTCGGAACAACAACCGGCAGCAAGTGCTTCAGTCATAATACGAACCAAACGTTCACGCATATTGTCGTTTGCGAAAACCATACCCAAACCAAATTCAGCATTGTCTTCGAACAAAGAGTTTGCCCAAGCCGGTCCGTGACCTTCAGGATTAGTTGTATATGGAGTAGAAGGAGCAGAAGCAGAGTAGATAGAGCTACAACCTGTTGCGTTGGAAACCATTTGACGTTCACCAAACAACTGAGTAACCAGTTTCACATACGGAGTTTCACCACAACCGGCACAAGCGCCCGAGAACTCGAACAGTGGAGTTGCCAGCTGAGAGTTTTTCACGTTCGATTTCAGGTCAACCAAATGTTGTTTTGATTTCACGTTATCGATACAGTATTCCCAGTTTTTCTGATTTGGATATTGTGTTTCAATTGGAACAAGCGAAAGAGCTTTCTCGCCTTTATTACCCGGACAAACATCCACGCAGTTGTTACAACCCATACAATCCAGTACGTCAACCTGAATGCGGAAAGCAGTATCGGCAAATTGTTTACCGTTGGTTTTCAGCATATCAAATTTAGGAGCCTTAGCCTGCTCGTCCAAATCCAGAATAAACGGACGGATAGCAGCGTGAGGACAAACATACGCACATTGGTTACACTGAATACAGTTTGAAGAATTCCAAACCGGAACAAAGGCAGCCACACCGCGTTTTTCGTATTTCGAAGTTCCCTGATCCCAGGTTCCGTCTTCACGACCTTTGAAAGCAGATACAGGCAGGCTGTCGCCATCCTGTGCATTCACTGTACGAACCACATCTTTGATAAATGCAGGTACAATTTCAGTACTTTCTTCAGTTCCGTCAACAAGATTAGCCCATTCAGCAGGAATTTCCACTTTAGTATATTCACCACCACGGTCAACAGCTGCATAGTTTTTATTTACAATAGCTTCCCCTTTATTACCATAGGATTTATTGATAGCATATTTCAATTTCTCAACAGCCAGTTCGTAAGGAACTACATTGGTAATTTTGAAGAATGCCGATTGAAGAATGGTATTGGTACGGTTACCAAGTCCGATTTCCTCAGCAATGTTAGTTGCATCAATAATATAGAGGCTGATATTGTTGGCAGCAAGGTATTTTTTTACTTTAACCGGAAGATTTTTCTTTACTTCTTCTGCATTCCAGATAGTATTCAACAGGAATGTTCCGTTTTTCTTCAAACCTTTGGTTACATCGTACAGGTTCAGATAAGCCTGAACGTGACAAGCCACAAAGTCAGGAGTAGTTACCAGATAGGTTGAACGGATAGGTGTGTTACCGAAACGAAGGTGAGAACAGGTAAAACCACCTGATTTCTTCGAGTCGTAAGCAAAATATGCCTGACAGTATTTATCGGTGTTGTCACCAATAATTTTAATCGAGTTTTTGTTAGCACCTACTGTACCATCAGCACCCAATCCATAGAATTTAGCTTCGATTGTTCCTTCGCCACCCAACGAAATTTCTTCTTTCAATGGAAGTGAAGTGAAGGTAACGTCATCAACAATACCTACTGTAAAGTGATTTTTTGGTTCAGGTAACGCTAAGTTTTCGTAAATAGCAATAACCTGAGCAGGAGTGAAGTCTTTAGAAGACAAACCATAACGACCG
Organism: uncultured Bacteroidales bacterium; assembly: GCA_903873355.1. Next base: position 4,205 of record CAIQOG010000154.1, on the reverse strand, counting down.
CCTACAACGGTTGGCTGGTTAGCCTGACCATATAATACGTCTTTTACATCAAGATACAATGGTTCGCCGGTTGCTCCCGGTTCTTTGGTACGATCCAATACACAAATACGTTTAGCTGTTTTTGGAAGTGCAGCTAAGAAGTGTTTGGCTGAGAATGGACGATACAGGTGAACACAGATTAAACCAACTTTTTCGCCTTTTGCATTTAGGTAATCGATACCTTCTTTAAGCGCTTGCGTAGAAGAACCCATAGCAATAACCACACGATCCGCATCGGCAGCTCCGTAGTAATCGAACAAACCATATTGACGGCCTGTAACGACTGCTAATTTATTCAGATAGTCTTCAACAACATCCGGAATGGCATCGTAGAAAGGATTACAAGCTTCGCGGGCCTGGAAATAAATATCACCGTTTTGAGCAGTACCACGAACAACAGGGTGTTCAGGGCTTAATGCACGGTCGCGGAAACCTTTCAGCGCTTCCTGATCCAGTAATGGAATCAGATCTTCCTGATCGATTTGTTCAATTTTTTGTATTTCGTGTGAAGTACGGAAACCATCGAAGAAGTGTACAAACGGTACACGGGTTTTGATAGAAGCAAGGTGAGCTATTGCAGCCATGTCCATAACTTCCTGTACAGAACCTGTGGCAAACATAGCACATCCGGTCTGACGAACAGCCATAACGTCCTGATGGTCACCAAAGATAGAAAGAGCGTGTGAAGCCAATGCACGAGCCGATACGTGATAAACGCCCGGAAGTAATTCGCCGGCTACTTTATACATATTAGGAACCATCAGCAATAAACCCTGTGAAGCAGTAAAAGTAGTAGTCAAGGCACCGGCCTGAAGCGAACCGTGCATTGCTGCAGCAGCTCCGGCTTCCGATTGCATTTCCTGAACCTGTACTTTTTCGCCCCAGATGTTTTTACGACCGGTAGCGGCCCATTCGTCTACGTATTCTGCCATAGTCGACGATGGTGTGATTGGATAAATTGCAGCCACTTCGCTGAACATATATGCTATATGCGCTGCAGCCTGATTACCATCACAGGTTAAAAATTTTTTTGTTTTAGCCATTTTGTTAGTAATTTTATTAGACCCCTAGCCCCTAAAGGGGGACAGAAGCAAGTTATTATTATTTATTGTTTTATTTTATTTGTTAACCACCAACCTCTAAAAGGGAACAGAAGTTAGTATTGATTTATTTCTATTTTTTTTAAAACTGCGTCTTTAAGCCCCTTTAGGGGTTTGGGGTTCTTTTCCTAATCCCCTTTAGGGGTTTGGGGTCAGTACAGAAACCCAAACAACCACAATGGTATTACATTCTTACTTCCAATCTCAATATTATCGGTTGCATAAATCACTTTCGAATAATGCTTTGTATTCTCCACTTTCGCATCGCACTTGAAATGATATTGCTGATCTATACTGAAATCGAGATGATATTTACAGGTATTTACCTTGTGACGTGCATGTAAAGCGTTGTAAAAGAACGTTTTATTTTCTGCTTTCTTATCAATATTTGCTGACGGAATAGTGTACAGCAAGTTGGTATTGTGAACATACACCAGATTCGGTTTTTTCGGATATTCATCACCTTCGGCATAAAGCATATTAATAAGCCGGGCATCTTTCAGATACTTGATGTAATTCATTATCGTGGCACGTGAAACTCCTATTTCCTGACTCAACTGGCTTACATTGGGTGCTGCAGGAGCACTTTGCATAAGCATATAAAGTAAATGTCTTATTTTCGAAAGGTATTTCAACTCAATTTGTTTGATAAGCAGAATATCCACTTCGAGCATCATATTCATAGTTTTAATCAGGTTTTCCGAAAAATTTCGGTTTTCTAAAAAAAACGGATAAAAACCAAAATGCAGGTAATCCTGAAAATAATCGAGTGGACGAACCGAATTGCAGATTTCAGTTGCAATTTGCTGATGATTCTGAAGAATTTCTTCTAAAGTATAGGATTTGAAAGCGTTACCTGACTGAAGGTTTAAAAACTCCCGAAACGAAAATCCGCGTAGGTTATACGAAGCTACAATGTCCTGAATGTCGGTATTATCCTCAATAAGACGCATTACCGACGAACCGGAGAAAATGATATGAAGTTCGGGATAAAGGTCGTAACACTCGCGCAGTTCCTTCGACCAGTTTTCGTACTTAAAGATTTGATCCAGCAATAAAGTCTTACCGTCAAGCTTACAAAATTCGCCTGCAAACTCAACCAGTGTGTGTTCGGTGAAATAAAAGTTATTGAAATTGACGTAGAGACAACTGCGGTCGGTGCCGAAATGTTCTTTGGCGTACTGAAGTAAAAAGGTGGTTTTTCCTACCCCGCGACTGCCCTTTATTCCTATCAGGCGGTGCGTCCAGTCAATTTCGTCCATAAGAATACGCCTTACAGGCGATTGAACGTGTTCAACTAAATATTGATGTGTAGCAAAAAAAGCCTCCATGTATGCTTTAATCAGACCGCAAAATTAGTACATTATTTCCATTTTGCAATGCAGAGATTGCAAAATTAGAATAAATAACATATAAATGACTATAAAACAGCTTGTAAGGGGTGTTTTTAATGTAATGAAATGTGCAAAAAACAGCAGCTTTTTCCCTGAAAAGATAAATTTCAGAATTTAATCAAAAAGTAATTAACGTAAACATTGGATTTGTGAGAAAGAATATGTAGTTTTGAGGGATAAAAAACTTCTAATTATGAAAATCAAATTTATAGGCGCAGCACGCGAGGTAACAGGCAGTAAACACCTGATTACGACCAACGAAGGAAAGAAAATACTGCTTGATTGCGGTATGTTTCAGGGTAAAGGACTGGAAACCGATGCATTAAACCGAAACCTGATGTTCGACCCGGCAACGATTGATTATATCATTCTGAGCCATGCTCATATCGACCATTCGGGACTGATTCCGTATATGTATAAACTTGGTTTTCAGGGTTCGGTGGTATGTACCAACGCCACCCGCGATTTATGTTCCATTATGCTGGCCGATAGTGGTCATATTCAGGAACTGGATAATAAATGGTTCAATAAAAAACGTGAAAAACAGGGACTTTCACCCGTAGAACCCATTTACAGCGAACAGGATTGTCTGAAAAGTATGGAATTGTTTATTGGTGTGGCCTACGATCGGCGTTTTCAGATAAACGATAAAATAAACGTGAAATTCACAAACTCGGGTCACATGCTGGGAAGTGCGGTCGTGAATCTGGAGCTGATTGAGAATGGTGAAAAAGTACATTTGGCTTTTACAGGTGATATTGGCCGGCCGAATAACCGTATTTTACATCCTCCAACTGCTTTTCCGCAGTGCGATTACCTGATTACCGAATCAACTTACGGAAATCGTCTGCATCCCGAAGAAAAAGAAAGTGAACAGGATTTACTGAATATTGTGCTTGATACTTGTGTGGAACGAAAAGGAAAACTGATTATTCCTTCTTTTTCAATCGGTCGTACGCAGGAGATAGTATTTGTTCTTAATGATTTATATAACAAAGGATTACTGCCAAAAATTGACGTTTTTGTTGATAGTCCGTTATCCGTAAATGCTACTGAAATTTTCCGTTTGCACATGGAATGTATGAACGATGAAGTGAAAGCTGCAATGAAATATGATGATGATCCGTTTGGTTTCAATACCTTACATTATATCAAAAACGTAGACGAATCAAAAGCACTGAACGACCATCAAAATCCATGTATTATCATTTCTTCGTCAGGAATGGCCGAAGCCGGTCGTATTAAGCATCATATTGCAAATAATGTTTCCAACTGGCGCAATACCATTCTTATGGTGGGTTATTGCTCACCAACCTCACTCGGAGCGCGCATACAGGAGCCGGGATTGCGATTTATTTCTGTTTTGGGTGAAATTCATGAAGTCAATGCAAAAATTGCCAAAATTGAAGCATTTTCAGGTCATGGCGATTTCAATGAAATGAAAGCGTTTCTGGGATGTCAGGATACTTCAAAAATCAAAAAAACCTTTCTGGTTCACGGCGAATATGAAGTGCAGCAATTTTATCAGAAAGAGTTGGAAAGTGTTGGTTTTCATGATATTGAAATTCCTGAAGCAGGAAAAGAATTTATACTGTAAGAATTCCATACTTTCATGTTGCTTATGTTAAGATTATTTCGTATATTTGTATCACATTTTTTAAAATTATTCAAT
>CAIQOG010000153.1 GCA_903873355.1 uncultured Bacteroidales bacterium | reverse complement strand
TGGGAAGACCTTTATTTAATGGTATAGTTACAGATTATTTACAGTTTGTGCCTGTCTCAGCCATTCAACATGCAGTTTGCATTATTGTGTTTGAAATAAATGCTAAGAAAATTATTCGTAAACTAATACTTTAATCCTAAAGCAGGATTTAGGATATATTGGATTATTGTCAGAAATGTTGACTGAAAAACCTGTATAATTTTTTTTCAATAAATTTTGTGCCGGATTTTTGCCTACCGTACTAAATTGGGCTATTATCCGAATAAATTTGGGCTATGTTGTAAGCTTTCATGGCTTATTTTTGTATTTCCATTTCAGCAACCTTATATAAAAATTCAACAAAATGAGAAGACTCAACTTTATTGTCACCATCTTTGTATTTAGTTTCAGTTTTACTTACGCCCAATCCAACAAATCAGCAGCTTTCGAAGCATTCAAAAAAAATCCGTCAACCGCCGTTTTGCCCGACTATTCATGGGCAGGTTACAAAATGGGTACTGAAGGAATTCCCGATATGAAAGGGAAAATCTTTGATGTCACCAAATACGGAGCTATTCCAAACGATAGTATTGAGGATTTTGATGGGGTGCAGGCAGCCATCAAAGCTGCCGAAGCTGCGGGTGGTGGTATTGTTTTCTTCCCAAAAGGCCGTTATTTAATCAACGAGAAAGAAGGTCGTCGCGATGGTATAGTTATTTCAAAACCCAATATCATTCTTCGTGGTAGTGGCTCAGGCCCTGAGGGTACCGAGATTTTTATGAAACAGTACATGCTTCCCAAAGATCCCGACAAAAAATGGACAGTGCCGGCTATGTTTACGTTTAATTATTACAAAGGATCCAGTGCAAAAACTGTTCTACTTGATAACGCCAAACGTGGTGATATGAAAATAGTGCTTGAAGATGCTTCCGGCTTTAAATCAGGAGATTTTATCTCCCTCAAAATGCAAAATCCGGCAGCCAACAGAGAGTTTTTGAATAATCTGGATACCTGGAATATCTGGACAACAACCAATGAAAAAGGGGTTCAGATCAATGAAAAACATAGAATTTCCAAAATTGAAGAAAATGAAATAACCCTGTGTGAACCACTCTGTACCAATATCACTGCCTCCTATAACTGGAAGGTGGAAGGGTTGGTTCTTGCTGAAGGACTGGGAGTGGAAGATATGTGGTTTCGTGGCAACTTCCATGAAATTATTGTTCACCATAAAAACTTTATCCACGATGCCGGTTGGACTTTTCTCAGCATGGGTCGAGCAGCCAATGCTTTTATTCGTCGTATCCGGTTGACTGATATATGTACTGGTATTTCTATCGGGAATGGCTATGCCTGCACCATGACCGACATTCGCTTTGATGGTAATCCGGGTCATTCCATGCTTAGTGCTACCAATAGTTACGGTGTACTGATAGCCAATGTGACTGATGCAACCAATGCACCCGGCATGTGGCACGGACCCTGCAGTGCCAACAGCAGTTGCAATACCGTTATCTGGCGATACAAAGGACAGGCACGCAGTGGTCCCGATTTTCATGCTTCCTGGCCGTATTGCACGCTGGTAGATGCTTCTAGCTGTAAATACATTGGCAATGGTGGAAATTACGAATTGCTTCCCAATCACATGAAAGACCTGACTTACTGGAATGTAAAACAAATCGGAAAATTTGAAAAGGTTTATTTTTGGGAACCCCAGCAGTACGATAACAGCTCCGATCAACAAAACAAATTTTACGGCAAATTTGTAAAAATCGTTAAACCCAACATTATCGGTATGTATGGTGATGAAATTTCGTTTGTAAAAGAACATTTGGGTATTTCCGAAAGTCTGGGAAAACCTGTTACACCCGAATCACTTTACGAAGCGCAACTGGAACTGCGTCTGGGTAAATTGCCAAAGTGGATTATGGATGCAAAGAAGTAAAAAACATAAATTTCGTATGCGGAAATTACTACTAGGATATATTTTTATCCTTTATGCTACAGTAGGAGTTAGTCAAAGCATTACTGTGAGTACAGAATCGTCATTTTTAAGTGCGTTAAGTAATTCTTCTTACAAAACAATACTGTTGAATCCGGGAACGTATCGGTTTAATCAAACCGTTACTATTTACGGAGGTAAAACTGTTCGGCCGGTAACGCCGGGAGTCAATGCCAATGTATATTTTAGCGGTACGGTTGGAGGCAATGCGTTTTTAATAAAGGTTTCAAATGGTTCAACCTTGCAGGGGATTTATTTCAAAGATATTATCGTTGATTCTTCCGTCCAGTCAACTACAGCAATTGTTACCGTAGATAGTTCCACCTTACAGGACTGTGTTTTTGATGGCAGGTCGTACAACAGAATTGACCCTACAGGTTTTACAGGCGAATTTGTAGTAGCGACACATGGGGCAAAGATTTATTACAATACATTTTATGATATGAAAAATGGAATGTTGTTGTATCTTGATACCTGGCACATTGAGAAATTGTCGACCACCGCACAGACAAATGCATACAACCAATTACAAACTTATTATGGTACTCCAACCGATTACTATAAATCAGGTCTTTTCGACACTCGTTTAACTTCATTCGAAATTGGTGGCTGTCACGTGAAAGGTAATTTCTTTTACAATCCTTATTATTATTCAAGAACAGGAGTCCCAAAGCTCGGAAACGGGAAAGCAGCCATAAAAACAGGGAATGGTGAAATATGCTATGGCTACCACCTCATTGAGAATAATTTATTTTACGAATGCAGTGGTGAGGCTGAGATAATTGAACAAAAGGGCAAGAGGGTACTAATCCGCAACAATACTTTTTATAAATGTAATGGTCATCTTTCTCTGCGACATGGTTCAAACAGTGTGGTCTATTCCAATTATTTCCTGGAAGGTAAAGGAGGTGTAATGACCTGGGGCTACAATCATCAGGTGTTGAATAATTATTTTTATAAAATTGATAGTCCTATTCTGACTAATTCAGGTTTTATCAATAATACTTTTGATAAATCGATGTTTATTACTTATGTTGCTACAGCTTCTAATTTATTTTCCAATAACACTTTGGTGGAATGTGGTCCTATTGGCATTAACTATGCATTAAATGTTTGGAATGATGGCAGGGTGGTCGGTGACAGTGATTTGAAATTTGCAAATAATTTTATTTATCAAACCGCCAATAATAGTGTTATTAAGAATACCGGAGGTACAACCAACGATGTCAGGGCTGCTATTTCATTGTTTAAGAGCAATCTGCTGACAACAACCGATACATTGGCGTCCACATTACTTTCAGCAACTGAAGATGCTGTATTTAAAACTGCACAAATCATTCCAATGACGCCAATTACTTTTGGAGAATATCAATTGTCGTTTCCCACTATCCCCACGGCCATTCATCAGAAATCAACTGTGATTCCCGATAAAATTAATATCATCTACGGTTATAATAATGTTTATACCGGAGTATGGCCCAATCAGGATACCCTCTTATTGAAGGATATGAATGGATATTCCCGAAATGCAGCTTATAAAGGCATTGGTGCTTTGGTGGGGGTTCCTTCTGTTGCAGATTTAAGTAATAGTACCTCCCGCTTATTGCGCCCATCCGATTTGAGTGGCGGGTTTTTGGGTGCTTCCATGAAGCTGGTGGATTTGCCTGCACCGGCTTGTTATGTGACACCCGATGGTACGGGTACGGGTAGCAGTTGGCAGGATGCCTGTTCGTTAGAAACTGCAGCAACGATACCCTTGGCTGGTTTTAATGTGTATGTGAAATCCGGTATTTATAATTTAACTACTCCATTTACAACTGCTGCTTCATTAAATTACTATGGTGGTTTTAAAGGGGATGAACTTAGTCCATCTGACCGTCGACTGACAGATTTTGATGGAAACGGTATTGTTGAGCCCTGGGAATTTCAATATCCCACCGTTTTACGTTCTGCCCTGAATAATTCCTCAGTTACTGATTCCACCGCGTTTATAGTAAAAAATTCAGGCTATTGTTTCGATGGTTTTACCCTAACGCATATAGGTTCAGCCACTTCAACAGGCATTTTGAGAACGATTGCTGTGTCGGCAGCCAACGTAAAATTCAGTAATAATACAATTAAGAATTCGGCGGTTACTACCAGTTGGTCAACTACCGGCTCAGGTGCTTATTCGGTCTTTTTCTCATCTTTGGGTATGATAAATAATTGCTTATTCGAGAAAAACAGCCTCACGTTTAATGCCACGGTTGATACTCCTACTTATCCATTTATTGACATTAACGGTGCTGCTAATTCTGTCTTTTCGAATAACATAGTGCGCAACAATATCGTAACTGCCAATTGGGGAACACTCACAACTAATAGTGGTCTTCGTAGTATGTTATTGGCTGTGGTACCCGGAACTGCAGGATTAATTCCGACCCTAAAGAATTGTATCTTGCATAATAATGAGTTGAATTACAGCTGTTTCACGCCGGGCATAACCACATCTTCAGTGGGTGCAACTGTTCAAATGCATTACGGAGGAACTACTTCTGCTATCGTTTCCGATTCGATTTATAATTGTACTATTGCCAATAATAAAGCCACCAATATCATTAATGCTGGATTAAGATTTACGCAAAATACCTACACCGCACATTATGCGGCAAATAACGTATGTTGGAACAACAAAAGTGTGATTAATTCTGTGACAAGCGTAGCCAATATTGCCCAAAGTGCTACGCTAACTGCTCCTTCCCTGCTGTGCAATAATTTTAGTAACGGTGGTGGTTTAGCCAACAGTGGTACGGTGGTTGTGAATGTAAACACCGCTTTGGCTTCCACAAATACCGGTACAAATGCGCCCTTGTTTAAATCACCAACATCTTATGTTGGTGAGGCTTGGACAAGTTCCGACTCAAGCTCTATCAAACAATCAAACTGGACATTGCTGACCGGATCTTATTTAATTGCAAAAGGAATAGCCATAACCGGCAACCCGAGTGACAAAGCCGGAAATGCCTTTGCCGCATCACCTTCGATAGGAGCTTATGAGTATGAGAATATTAATGCAGTTGTCACCAATATTCAGGATGCTGCTTTTCCGGTATTGATAAAGCCGGGTGCTATTGAAATGAAGGTGGATGCCGAAATAAGCATATTCAATATGCTAGGTATGGAGGTTTTTATAGATAAGCTGAAAAAAGGCGATACTGTAACTTTGCCATCGGGAATCTATATTGCCTGTATAAAAACGTCGGTTTGCCGATATTCCAATAAGATTGTTATCTGAACTGAAATTTAAATTATATCACTTTTTTCAATTAAACCAAGTAAATCAACAACAATAATCCTCTATTAATGAGCCCCAAAATCATACTTCTATCACTTTTATTGATGATTTTTGCTTACGCAAAATCGCAAACTGAAGCTTCCTGCTATACAGCTTTTAAAACCAATCCGGCAACTGCAGTTTTGCCCGATTATTCGTATGCCGGCTACAAATTCGGTGCGGATTCAATTCCTAATCTAAGTTTGCCGATTTTTGATGTCAGCAAATACGGTGCTATCCCTGATGATAATCTGGAAGACTTTGATGGGGTGCAGGCAGCCATTAATGCTGCAGTGGCAGCCGGAGGAGGTATCGTTTTCTTTCCGAAGGGAAAGTTTCTGATGAATGAACAAACCCGAAGAACCGCCGGAATTCTTATCCCCAAAGGAAATATTATTTTGAGGGGCAGTGGAAGCGGAACGGGTGGAACCGAGTTGTTCATTACTAATCATTTTGTTCCTACCGATACCACCTGTATGTATTGTACGCCACCTCTATTCAAATTTTACTACTGGCAAAGTCAACCACTGCGAACGCAAATTTCACTCAATGCAAAACGTGGCGATAAACAAATAACCGTTGTGAGTGCATCTGCCCTGAAAGTCGGGGATATTATTGAAATTGAAATGACCAATCCAGCTGCAAATAATGAGCTGTTAGCCGGACTGACGCCTTATCCTGAGTGGACCACCACGATCAATAACGGAATAACTATTTACGAAAAACACAAGATTACGGCTATCAGTGGCAATGTTGTTTCGCTTGCCGAGCCAATTAATATCAATATGACAGCTTCTTATACCTGGAACGTAGCTGTTACTCCTCTAACACAGGGATTTGGTGTGGAAGATCTTTGGTTTCACGGTAATTTTCATGAAACTTTTGTTCACCATAAAAATTACATACACGATTCCGGCTGGTCGGGGATTACGATGTCTTTAGCACAAAATGCTTTTATTCGTCGCTTACGATTTACCGATATGAATTCAGGAATCACATTATCAGATAGTTATGCATGCACTATTCTGTTTATACGTTTCGACGGTAATCCGGGGCATTTTATGGTGGAAAATAATGGAGGTAGTTACGGCACTTTGTTAGGTTACATTGACGATGCAGCAAACTCACCCGGTGAATGGCATGGACCGGGTCCATCAGCAACAGCTTCGGCCACAGTGCTCTGGCGCTATCGCGGAGGTACACGCAGCGGACCGGATAGCCATGCTTCTTATCCTTATTACACCCTGATAGATGCTTGTAACAGTAAATATATCGGTAATGGGGGCGATGCTCTGGTTTGTCCCAACCACGGAAAAGATTTTACCTATTGGAATCACAAAGAAATTGGAACTTTTTCCAATATTGCTTTCTGGGAAAATCATTTGAATCCGCCTTATGGTAATTTTGTGAAAATAGTGTACCCAAATGTGGTGGGTTGGCAGGGCAAAAGTACTTTTGTTCAGTCCACCCTTGGACTTTATGAGAGTTATGGAAAAGCCGTATTGCCTGAATCACTTTATGAGGCTCAGCTTGCTTTACGACTTGGTACTTTGCCTTCGTGGATAACATCAGCGAAAAAAGTATGGTCAGACTACCTGATTAGCAATCAGTGGCCTGTAAATCCCTTTATTACCGGATTAACCACGATGAATGACAATCAAGAAATTAGCATATCGGTATTACTACAATCGGATGGATTTACTCTCTCAGGCAATTGTTTGAATAGCCCGTATAAGGTTTATACCATTGAGGGTAGTTTGATAAAATCCGGAGTGATAGAGGCTTATGCTCAGCACATTTCTTTAGCCGGATGTACACATGCTGTCTATTTTGTATCCATTCAGGTCAATGGAGGCACAGTAACCAAAAAGCTGGTTTTTTAGATGATTCACTCGGGTTCAACTTATTTCTATAACTTTCTTTTCATAAGCCAGCTTTAGATAGGCATTCCCGTACTTTAAAATCCCATTTTAACAACTGTAATTTTAGTCAGCATGGTTTTTTTATCTCCTTATTCCTGCAATAGGTTCAAAGGCTGACAAATACTAATTTAAATGCTAAATCTAAATCGTAAAACCAAATGGAACCAGCATAATCTAAAGCTTTCACCTATTCAGAAAAAAATCGAATGCGAGTTCAATACTACTGCTATTAAAAGATAAATGCGAATATATGAATCACTTTACTAAACTTTTACTTCTTTCTTTTCTGTTTTGTTATCAACTGTTTGCTTTTGAGAAACATGGCAACTATCTGGATATAAGAATCGGAACTCCTGCAGATACTGCTTCGCGGGGATTGTTATATTATCCCGACCGGGAAATTATGTTTGATTTTGATGCGACGAACCCCTTTGAAGGTGTAAATTCAATTCATGGAAATATTCAGGCTGACAGTAAATACTACATGACTGCACCGCAAGCGCTTCGTTGGGAAAGCAAAGTCGGTGCAACTTTACAGTTTAAAGCACCCGTGAAATTGCAGAAAACCCTGCGCAACGCATATTATTTTAGCGTGGGCATTTTTCAGGAGAAGCTTCCTGATGATAAGTCAACCAGAACATTTTCTTTGATAATGAAAGATGCTGGTGGAAAAGTGATAATGGATAAAACCATTTATCTGCATCGATGCGGTTGGAATATTGCCTGTGTTCAGGTTCCGGTATCGAATTCGTTGGCAATAGATGTTATAGAAATCAAACAAACAGCAGGTGCGGTAAGCACACTGTTTATTGATAACCTAATGATTTACAACGGGTATATGCAGGGTATTCAACCCACTCCGAATATTTTCGAAGAAAAAGTGATTGATAAATCCACCTATCCGGCAAAAAGCACTGTTAGCGATGAAGAGTTAAAAGGGTTTAAAGATATCATTGACCGGATTATGTTTATGCAAAATCCAGCGGTATTTAATTTGGATGAATTGCAAAAAACCGACAAAAACAGCATACCGAAAAGTGCAAAACTGAGTACTGTTCCATCCAAAACCATGGACAAATTCAGAAGTTTTTACGCGAGTTATCATATTCAGCAACAAGGAAAATATGCCAATGGCGAAAATCCCTTGTATTATTCCCGAAAGCTTCGTGGGTATGATTCACAGGAGGGTTCACCAGATGATCACATGTACCTAAAAAACACCAAACTTTGTCTGACCATGCGCGAGATGGGGATGATTTGGTACCGTTTAGCCGATTCGAAGGAACGAGCTGAATTGGGTAAAATGATTTGTGATTTGGTAAGACTTTGTTGTACTTATGGAAGTGTTCCCGCAGCTTGGTACAATGGTCGCGGATTTGCCGACGGGGTATTTTTTGCGCGCGACCTACTGGCAAAGGAGGGATTGATTGAAGACATTACCGCTCAACTCATGCAGCAATATTCGTTGGAACAAATTATCTATGAAGAACATAGCTTGCTGACGCCATTAAAATCAGGAGCGCTGATGACAATTCAACGGCATCCTACACCTGAATTTTATTGGAGTTCCTGCGCCGACGATTTGAATACAGGTTCGTTGTCGATGATTTCGATTTTTGCCTTGTTGCCCGATTCACCTGAGAAAGCGCGTAATTTTTACAGACTACAAAGTTGGCTGGATAATATTGCGCTCAATTATGCCCCTTCGGCTATGGGCACGTTGAAACCTGATGGTAGCTGGTTTCATCATTGGGCCAACCGGTTTGACAACTATGGATGGGTAGCGGCATGGCGGGGCGCCACTCAGTACTTATGGTGGATGAGCAAAACAGCCTTCAAAGTAAGCGAGGAAACCCATAAGCGGATGCAACAAATGGCGAAAGTTCATTTTGAGCTTATGAACAAAGACGGTTATGTTGGAAGTCCTGACAAGCAGTCGAAAATTCCGGCAGACGGTTTTTACTACCTGGCTCTTGCCGGTTCGCCCGATGGGAAACAAGCTTATGATCCGCAAACAGGCGGTTATTTCCTGAGTTTTCCCGAAACCGATATTTATAATAACAACAGCGAGCTGGTGACCGCAATGAAAAAGGTGGGTATTGTGCCTGCAAGCAGAGAAAATGTGCATGTAACGCTCAGCTATGGTTGTGTCAATATGCATCGTTTCGGACCCTGGCAGGTTTATACCCATGCTTTATCCAAGAGTTTTTATCATACCCAGTATGTGCGCAAAGGTTTTCTGTTTTACAATATAGGCGGTATTAATTTTTTGAAAGATGGAGAAACTTCGCCGATGCAAACAGAGCTTGGTGGTTCAATACTTCTTCGAAATACAGCAGATAAAAAATCCTTAACCCCTGGTTACAACTTCAGTCTTTCACCCGGGGTAACTTCGGTAGTGAGCGATGTGTCGCAGCTGGATCAGAAATACTATCAAAATGGCTCTTCCGAGTTTGTGGGTGGGGTATCTACCAATGACAATGGCGGAATTTACACCCAAGTATTTGATGCCTCGGGTAATTTCAACGATGTAGATCCCAAGGATAAAACCTTCAGAGGAATTACCAATACAAATAATATCTATCAAGGTACTGTTGCAGCCAACTTACGATTCAAAAAGTCTTATTTCTATTTCAGTCGCGACATAGTTGCGCTTGGAAGCAACATATCCAATGGCAAGAATTTAACCAATGTACAAACCGGTATTTTGCAGGAACCGGCAAATGAAGGGGCAAATAGTCTGACATTGGCTGATAAATCAAGTACCGATACCGAAGAGCTAAATCGTGAAATTCAATCCACCGAAGTACCCTGGTTTGTAAATGAAACAAAGAAAGTGGGATATTACCTGTATCCTAATCAAACGTATCGATTGAGAAAAGGCGCACAAACTTTTCTTTCAACGGGTGAAATTGTTTCGTCATATTTTGAGCATCAGAAACAAACTGTTGGAGAATATGCTTATGTATTGAGGTTGGAAACGTCCAAACAAGAAATGAAGGAATTTAGCAAATCTATGAAATCGAAAGCTCCCGATTATCAGATTTTACAGCAGGACAGTAATGCACATATTGTAAAAGCCGCTAAATTGAATCAAACGGGTTATGTGTTGTACAACCCACAAGGTATGATATTCTCAGATAAACGAATAAAATCAGTTAGTCGTCCCTGTGTGTTTATGCTAAAGGATAATTCGGACAATAAAGGGATTACTATCAGTTTTGCCGATCCGGATAAAAATATGGTTACAACCAGCGAAAACCCCTTGGGTTATAGTTTGCCCATAGAAACTGCGGTGGTGTTAAACGGTAATTATGTACTATCAACTGCTGGTGTGCCACAAGTGAGCTGTCAGTTTGATGCCGCTTCAAACACAACAAATGTCATTTTTGAAGTGAAAGATGGATTGACAACTTCAGTGAGTTTGTTGAGCAAATAGTTAGTAGCATATTTCAAATTATTGTTAAATTAGAACAAGTAAATTTTAATATGAAGAAAAATCTTTTAGCCTTGACTGTATTATTGGTCTCAACTGCCTCTCTGTTTGGACAAACATTTATGCAAAATCCTTATGGACGGGGAAATGTTCAATCGCTGAATGGAAAATGGGATGCCATTATTGACGCGTATTGTAGGGGTGAGGAGCGTAAATTCTATCTTCTTAAAACTCCTCAGAAAAAGACCGATTTTGTGGAATACTCTTTTGATCATGCACTTCAGTTGAACGTTCCGGGCGATTTTAATTCACAACTGCCGGAATTGAAATACTACGAAGGAAATGTGTGGTATCGCCGCAAGATAAATCTCACCGAACAGAACTCGAATCGTAAATTTGTCTACTTTGCTGGCTCAAATTACATCAGCACAGTGTGGCTGAATGGAGTTCTCATCGGAAAGCATGAAGGCGGCTTCACTCCCTTTCAGTTCGAAGTTACAAGTCAATTACAACAAGGGGAAAACAACCTTGTTGTATTGGTAAACAACAACAGAAAAGTGGATGGTATTCCGGCAATGAATTTCGATTGGTGGAACTATGGTGGGATTCTTCGCGATGTGTTTTTTGTTGAAACGCCAAGTACTTACATCAGCGATTATAAAATCCAATTGAAGAAAAACAGCTCCGATTTAATTCAGGGATACGTAAAATTAGATGCAGCAATTTCTACACAATCGGTAGAACTTGCCATCCCTGAATTAAAGATAAAGCAAAAGCTAACAACGGACGAGAAAGGACTTGTACGGTTTGAGATCAAAACAAAACCTGTTTTGTGGGAACCCTCCAATCCTAAATTATACGGTGTTACGCTTTCAACCGATGCCGATATGGTACATGATGAGATTGGTTTCAGAAGCATCGAAACAAAAGGCTGTAATATTTTTCTCAACGGGAAATCAATTTTCCTGAAAGGAGTGAATTTTCATGAGGAAATTCCCCAACGGATAGGACGTGCCTATTCCGAATCCGATGCAGTAATGATTTTAAGTGAAGCAAAAGCATTGGGGTGCAATTTTATACGCACAGCTCACTATCCTCAAAATGAACGGATTGTACGCATAGCTGAAAAAATGGGCTTAATGCTTTGGGAAGAGATTCCACTTTGGCAGGGAATTGAATTTACCAATCCTATAATACTCGGGAAAGCCAAAAGTATGTTACAGGATATGATTTATCGGGATAAAAACAGAGCTGGCATCGTAGTGTGGAGCATTGCCAACGAAACGCAGCCTTCGGTGGGAAGAGACAAGGTTTTGATAGATTTGGTGGCCAAAACACGTGAATTTGATAACAGCCGTTTAGTTAGTGCCGCATTCGACAATGCGGTTTTCAATAATGATTCATCTTGCTTTCAACTTAACGATAATCTAGCTAAAGTGGTTGATATTGTGGGTATTAATAAATATCTGGGCTGGTATATGCCATTCCCTACCGAACCGGAAAGGATCAATTGGAAAATTGAACTCAAAAAACCGGTAATTATATCCGAATTTGGTGGCGAAGCCCTTTATGGGCATCACGGTTCGGCTGATGAGGCACAATCGTGGAGTGAAGAATACCAGGAGGAGTTATACAAGAAAAATTTAGTCGCATTTAAAAATATACCTAATCTCTGCGGAATAGCGCCTTGGGTACTTTTCGACTTTCGTTCGCCAACTCGTCTTTTGCCTAATTATCAGGATGGTTGGAACAGAAAAGGACTTGTTTCCGATCAAGGACTCCGTAAAAAAGCCTGGTATATTATGCATCAGTTTTACAAAACTAAGTGAACGAAGCTGATTTAACCGTTGAAAAACGGTGGAAGACAGTCCAAAAATTGACTGAAAAGCAATTCCCTGATTTCCTCAAAGAATTAAATTCATTTAATGCCCGTACAAAAAAAGGCATTATTTGAATTTTTTTATCCCTTGTCAATCTATATTTGTAAGTATATTTGCAGTCTATATATCAAACTATTTCCTCAATATTAAATTATTTATTAACACTTTAAATTTGAATGTAATGAAAAAACTTTTTACATTAATGCTATTTATGGCATTATTCGTTGGGTCTTCTGCTTATGCAGCTACAACCTATTATGTTTACGCAAGTGCCGCAGGCACTAATACCTGGGATAACAGTTATGCAAGTAGTGGTACTATTGTAGATTTATCTACGGTCGGTGGATCAGCAAAATCTTTCAATGCCTGGTTTACCGATAAAAGTTTGGCTACACCAGTTTACTCCGGAACAGCTTTTGTCTCTGGGGATCAGGTTTGGATTGCCAAAGGAACTTATTATCTTACCGGAGTTGTAACATTAAAAGGCGGAGTCTCAATCTATGGTGGCTTTGCTGGTACGGTAGGTGAAACAGTTGCCACACGTGCAAAAAACAGCATCGACAAATGGGATTTTACAAATGTT
>CAIQOG010000152.1 GCA_903873355.1 uncultured Bacteroidales bacterium | reverse complement strand
CTGGAAATAGCTAAAGCTTATTGCGTAGGTACAGGTGGTCACAAAGCCGGTGTTTTGAACTCTTCATTTGTTGCCGAAGTAAAATCGGATTTAATGGGTGAGCAAACCATTCTTTGTGGTGTTTTACAAACCGGTTCTATTCTTTGTTTCAACAAAATGGTTGAAAAAGGAATTGATAAAGCCTATGCATCTAAATTTATTCAATACGGTTGGGAAGTTATCACTGAAGCATTGAAAATTGGTGGAATTTCACACATGATGGATCGTCTTTCTAATCCTGCTAAAATTGAAGCTTTCAAATTGGCTGAAGAGTTGAAAGAAATTATGACTCCATTGTACGAAAAACACATGGACGACATTCTTTCAGGTGAGTTTTCTAAAACTATGATGGAAGACTGGGCTGCGGGCGACAAAAACCTGTTGACCTGGCGTGCAGCTACCGGCGAAACTGAATTTGAAAAAACTCCTGCCGGAACAATGGAGATTACGGAACAGGAATACTTTGATAATGGTACATTAATGGTTGCATTTATCAAAGCAGGTGTAGAACTTGCTTACGAATTAATGACAAAATCGGGCATGAAACCTGCTTCGGCTTACTACGAATCGTTGCACGAAACTCCGCTGATTGCCAATACCATTGCCCGCAAAAAACTGTTCGAAATGAACCGTGTAATTTCCGATACTGCTGAATACGGTTGCTACCTGTTCGATCATGCATGTAAACCATTGTTGGGAGATTTCATGAAGAAAGTTGAACCCAACATTATCGGTAAAAACTTCAATACAGGTAAATCAGGACACGTTGACAACTTCGAACTGGTAAAAGTAAATGCTGCTACCCGCAACCACTCCATCGAAATATGTGGAGCTGAATTGCGTGCTGCCATGACTGCTATGAAGAAAATTGTAGAATAAAATTTTATTTTCAATTGAGAGGGTGACCTGGAGTCACCCCCTCAATAAGAATTAAACAAGAGCTGCTTCCGGTTGGAGGCAGCTCTGTTTATTTCTCCCTCATTTTCCCCAAATAAATCATCACCATAATAGCCATAAAGCCACTCATAATAAACAGTGTTTTAGCTCCCAGACTGTACCAGATAATCCCTGCCAGTGAGCTTGCCACCATAGTACTGAGACTTTGCAGGGCAGAGAAAGTACCGATAGCTGTGGCGGTGTCTTTTTTGTCGGTAATGTTGCTAATCCATGCTTTCGATACGCCTTCGGTGGCCGAAGCGTAAAGTCCGTAGATTTAGAATAGTACCAGAAAAATGTAGAGATTGCTATTCACGGAAAACCCGAAGTAAACGATAGCAAACAATCCCAATCCGATAATGAACATGCGTTTCAGTCCTATTTTATCAGCCAGCGAACCAACAGGAAAGGCAAACAGCGCGTAAATCATGTTGTAGAAAATATAAATGCCGATAACATGTGTGTCGTTCAGCCCGGCATCTTTGGCTTTGAGCAGCAAAAATACATCGGAACTGTTGAACAGCGTAAACAGCAGCAATCCAATTAGTAACTGGCGATAGGCGGCAGGACTTTGTTTCCAGTATTTCAGAAAGGAGAAGAACGAGATTTTTTCTTGAGTAGGAGGGAGCATCTTTTTCTTTTCCTTCAGTAAAAGTGTGGTGATAATAGCCAACAA
The DNA here is from genome assembly GCA_903873355.1 of uncultured Bacteroidales bacterium. The sequence goes on along the minus strand of CAIQOG010000152.1, from coordinate 14,374 downwards.
TCCCGGAATAAAGGCAATGTAAAACAAGGCAATGTAATTGCCGGGATAGAAATACAGGTAAACCAACGCCAAGGTTGGTCCAATGGCTGCACCAATAGTATCCATGGCGCGGTGAAACCCGAAAACAGTTCCTTTGGTTTCGGGTGTTGCTTCGTCAGAGAGTATGGCGTCGCGTGCTCCGGTGCGAACACCTTTGGCAAAGCGGTCGGTAGTTCGGACAAAGAAAATCCATACCGGATGTGTGAAGAAAGCAGTTATCGGTTTGGCAATAGCACTCAGAATATAACCTACCTGCACAAAAGGCAGTCGTCTGCCCGTTGCGTCCGAAAGTTTGCCAAAATAACCTTTGCATAGTCCGGCAGTAGCTTCGGCCAGTCCTTCCAGAATACCAATAACGACGATAGAAAATCCGATACTTTTCAGGTAAATAGGCATTACCGGATAAAGCATTTCGCTGGCCACGTCTGTAAACAAACTAACTACCGATAATATCCAGACAACTCGACTGATTTTCTTAAACATGGATTTCTGAACTCAAATTATTTCCAAAACTGCCCACTGCCCACTGTGAACTCAATTAGTCTATCTCCAGTTGCAATCCATTTTTCAGAATATTCAGTGCCGGATTTTGTTCAGCCAAAATGCGGTAACGTTCTTCCGGAGTGTTGGCACGTTGCGATTCAGTTTCTTCAGCCATTGAAATTTTCATTTCAAGTTTCGAATTCTTCAGATGTGAGCGCATAAATGAAAGCAATTCATGTTCAAGTTTTTTCAATTCTTTTTCCTGAAGATGATTACTTACTTTTATCTCGAAATCTGTTTCTGAAATGAGTTCGGGTATGGTGTTCAGAATAAAGCTTTTCATTCGAGCCTGATCTGAAATAGATTCTGAAAACTGTAACCATGCAATTTCCAGTTCATCGGCTGTGAAAAGCATGTCTGTAATGGCTTCGGGTTCCGGCTTTACCGTCTCGTACTCTGGTGTTGGCGAGGAAGTTACTATCGGTGCCGAAATAGATATACTACCCGGTCTTTGAGAAGTGGGTTTGGCTTCATGAATTTCAGGTTTTGGTTTTGGAATAACATGAGTAGCCTGTTTCAGTATTTCAATTGTTTTTGGTTGAATTGGCGTAACTGCGGTAGCAGGTGTAGCCTCCGGTTGAATTTTCTGGATGGGTGCAGCCTTGTCGTCATTCAGACTAGACTTTTTTTTTTCGTCCGTCAACTGACAGAGACGGATTAAAGTCAGCTCAACCAATAAACGCTTGTTTTTGCTTTGGCGATAATCAATATCACAATCGTTTGTTATTTTCAAAGCCTGAAACAGAAAATCAGGTGAGCAATTTTGCGCCTGAGCTTTGTAACGTTCGCCTATATCGTGACCAACTTCAAGCAATTCAATGGTTTGTGGGTCTTTGCTTACAAGTACATCGCGCAGGTGAGAGCTTAATCCGGTAACGAAATGGTGTGCATCAAAACCTTTGTTCAGTACTTCATTGAAAATCAACAGCGAATTAGATACATCGCCTTTCAGAAAAGCCTCTACCAATCGGAAATAATACTCATAATCCAATACATTCAGGTTTTCGATAACTCCCTGATAAGTAATGGTATTGCCACAAAAACTCACCAACTGGTCGAAAATGGAAAGTGCATCGCGCATACCGCCGTCACTTTTTTGAGCCACCACGTTCAGTCCGTTTACATCAACCGTAACGCTTTCCTTTTCCGCCACCATTTGCAGATGTTTCACTGTATCGGAGACAGTGATACGGTTGAAATCATAAATCTGACAGCGTGAAAGAATGGTTGGAATGATTTTATGTTTTTCGGTGGTTGCAAGTATGAAAATAGCATGCGCCGGTGGTTCTTCGAGGGTTTTCAGAAATGCGTTGAAAGCGCCCTGCGACAGCATGTGAACCTCGTCGATGATATAAACACTGTATTTGCCAATTTGCGGTGGAATTCGCACCTGATCGGTCAATGAACGAATATCGTCCACACCATTATTCGATGCAGCATCAAGTTCGTGAATATTGTATGAGCGCTGTTCGTTGAATGAAACGCACGATTCACATTGGTTGCAAGCTTCAAAATCAGCAGTCAGGTTTTCGCAGTTGATGGTTTTTGCAAAAATTCGCGCACAAGTGGTTTTACCAACTCCACGCGGACCACAAAACAGGTAAGCGTGAGCCAAATGATTACTTTTGATGGCGTTTTTGAGTGTGGTAGTCAGTGAAGCTTGCCCAACTACTGAATTAAAGGTGGTAGGACGATATTTGCGTGCCGAAACTATGAAATTTTCCATAAACTGAAATTCTATTCTGCTTTAGTGTGCAAATATAATCAAAATCAGTTATTCATTTTTCAACATAAAAAAGATTTCTGAAAAAAAAGAAGGTTACCGAAAAATGTTTACCTTTGTCATTCGAAAATGGTTAATAGCTTTATGGGGTTATTGTTCAACAATCGTTTGATACAATGAGTAAAACAATCGAAATATTCAAAAAAATAAGGAACATTCTTTTAAACAAGTATGTGATTGTCTTTCTTGTATTTACTGTTTTTATTGTTTTTTTTGACAAACACAATCTGATTAATCGTTGGGAAACATCCCGCAGAATTGGTGAAATGCAAAATGAACTGAAATACTATCAGGATGAAATTAAAACGACTAAACAAAAGAAAAACGAACTTCAGTCGAATAAAGAAAACCTCGAAAAATTTGCACGTGAGCACTATTTTATGAAAAAAGAATCAGAAGATATTTTTATTATTAAAGAATGAAGAAACCACAATTACTACAGGCTCTTTTCCCTATTGGTGCAAATCTTGCAATAATAGGTGCATTAGCGAAGATTTTTAATTACAGCTATGCTCCATATATTTTTACAGCGGGCGTGGCAGTGATAATTTTTTTACATATACTTGATGCGTTTAATAAATCAAAAACCGATAAACGTCAGCAGCGGTTGACCCGTTTAGGATTGATAAACAGTATGTTTCTGGGAGTTGGTGCTTATTTTATGTTTGCCGGTTCCAATTCGTGGGTCGTTATGGTGCTGATTTACGCGCTGTCAATTTTCTATTTGTCATTCAGGGGGAAATCCAAAAATTATCAGGATTAGATAAAATTTAAAAGCCCGATATGTAACTGCATATCGGGCTTTTAAATTGTCTTTTTTGTGGTTATTATTTCTTTGCTGAAAACCGCTCATTCAGAAGTTTTGTAACTTCAGCTGTAATGTCATATTGCTTGTCGGCAAACAGTATATTGTCATTCGAAGTATTGCTGAAAATCAAAGCGTATTTTTTGTCCTTGTTATAATCTTTCAGAAACTTATTAATGGTGTCACGAAGTTGTTCGTTCAGTTTTTGCTGAATCTGAACCAGTTGTTTGCTCAAATCGGCATCCATTTGTTGTAAATCCTGTTGCTTTTTCTGTAAGCGAGTTTGTTCTTGTTGAGCACGATCACGACTCAGGAATGCATTATTTTCCAGTTTATGTTGAAAATCTCCCATTTCAGTTTGTAACTGGCGTGCCATGGTGTTTATCTTCAATCTCGAATCTTCCTGTTTGCGGATTAAAGATTCATTGGCATCTTTTGCAAACTGATAATGCAACAAAAGTGAGTCTACATTAATATATGCTACCGGTAATCTTCCGTTGTTTGCTGTATTTTTTGAATTAACTGTCACTTCTTCAGTTTTAGCAGCTTTTTTGTTACACGAACTGAATAATACAGTCCCTGTCAATGCTAATGCGGTGCATGCGATAATTGAAAAGCTTTTCATCTGCAATTTTTCTTTATTTTGTTGTTAAATAGATAGTTGCGTTTCGAAAAGCGCAATCGTTAAACTGAGTACAAAGATAATTTATTTGAAACACTTCAAATCAAAGCCTTATCAATTTTTAGGAAAATGAATGTTTAGTTGTTTATATTAACTTTCCGACAAAATTTATTAATAACTTTTTGGAAATTATCATTGAACTGAAATAAACACTGAAAAGATACAATTGATATTCTGTCAGATACTTATCGTTGAATCTTTATAAAAAAACGGAAAGCATCTATAAACTAGTTACTTTCCGTTTTTAATAAGAATAGTTTTAGAGTCAGTTATTCGCTAACTTTTACTGCTTTTGGGTCACTTTGCCACAAACCATGTTTGGTGCAGTGTGAAATAGCTACTAAACTCAAATCTTTTGTTGGGACAATATTAAAAACTACTTCGGCATGACCGGGTTTACCACCAAGAACACCTGGAAGGAAGTTTGCTTCTGCCACCATCAAGTCTCCATTGAATAATTTGATGGATTGAATGAAATGATCGAAATCATCCGGGTGAACATATTCGTTTCCCATAACTACTTTTACTGCAAATTTTTCACCGGCTTTAGCTTCTTCAGCACAATGAATAAAAGGTGAATGACGGTCGATGTAATCTTTTCTTGCTTCTCTTTCTACCAGACTGATGTCCTGATAACTGTTAACCTTTGGCATAATTTTAATTTTTAAAATGTAAATAATTTGTTTGAATATAATGTCTTTTCCTAGAACGGAATAAAAGTTTTTTAAAAGGTCATTATTTGTTGCTTTTACACATAGAAAACATAGTTTTTCTTCAATGAGTATTTTTGTATTTAAAGAAGTACACATAGAAGTAAAATAATGAATTATTTTACTCTGATTTTCAATAAGTAGCTTCTGGCATTCATCGAGGAAATGTTTTTAAACATTTACAACTATGTGGACTATTTAAACCTGAGCTGAAATTTAAAAACTATGTGAACTATGTGGTTGAAATTCTTAACTCAAAAAAGCACTAATATCTACCCGAAACCACATTCCAGTCGACTAAATCCCACAATGCAGCCACATAGTCGGCACGACGGTTTTGATAATCGATGTAATATGCATGTTCCCAAACGTCGAATGTCAAAAGTGGAGTTAATCCACGCGTGATTGGGTTTCCGGCATTGCTTTCTTTTGCGATAGACAATTTTCCATCAGCATCTTTCACTAACCATGTCCAACCAGAACCAAAAACTGAAATTGCGGCTTTATTGAATTCAGCTTTTAATTCCTCCAACGACCCAAAAGCTGCATTAATAGCTTTTTCAAGTCCGGTACCCGGAGCAGTTCCTTTATTCGGCGTCAGTGAAAAGAAATAGAATGTGTGATTCCAAATTTGTGCTGCATTGTTGAAAATTGGGCCTTCCGATTTTTTTACAATAGTCTCAAGGTCGGCATTTTCAAATTCAGTCCCTACTACCAATCCATTTAAATTGTTAACATAAGTCAAATGGTGTTTCCCGTAATGAAAACTTATGGTTTTCTCACTGATAATCGGTTCTAATGCATTATGTGCATAAGGCAACTCGGGCAATGTAAATTTCATAATTATGCTGGTATTATGCTTATGAATAATAATAAGTTCGGTTATTTGTGGTACTAACGCCAAATATGAGTGTTTTGTTTTGTAGAATTTGAAATTTTTTGCAAAAATTGTTGCATTGCTTGTTTAACTGCATTTTTCTTAGCATCTTTGCAGTAGAATTCAAAAATCAAACAATTTATATAATTCGGACTTAAACACAATTGGGTTTGAGCATAAAAACATTAAAGAAATGAAGAAAACCATCCGATTAATGCTTGCATTAGCTGTTGTTGTGTTGGCAACATCTGCCTGTAAATCAACACAAAAAATTACTGAAATTCCTGCCGGAGCTAAAAAAACAGCTGTAGCACCAAAACCTGTAACTCCTGCACCTCCACCAGCAGCATTAGCAACGACTAAAACAGTTGTTGAGCCGGAAGTAGTTCGTAACGAAAATTTTAGTCTGGTTGACGGAGAAAAAGACGCCTTGAAAAACAAATATCACGTGGTGGTAGGTAGTTTTAAAGGGCAGGATAATGCTCAGGGACTACAAAAAACATTGAACTCTGAAGGTAACAAAGCACTTATCGTTATTAATGAAAAGGGCATGTATCGCGTGTTGATTGCTTCGTTCAACGATTACAAAGAGGCACATGTAAAAATTAAAGAAATTGCCGGCCGTTTTGCAGATGCATGGGTGTTGGTACAGAAATAATAGTACAAAACTCAATATTAAAAGAGCTGAAATCCTGTGGGTTTCAGCTCTTTTAGTATTGGTAACTGTCATTTACAACAAATCGCTTGCTAATTCAGATAAATAGCTTCGTTCGCCTTTTATCAGATTGATATGTGCAAATATATTCTGACCTTTCATACGGTCAATCATATAAACCAATCCATTCGAAAACATATCGAGATACGGTGAATCAATTTGCTGAATATCACCGGTAAATACAATTTTTGTCCCTTCACCGGCGCGTGTAATTATGGTTTTTACTTCGTGCGGAGTCAGGTTTTGGGCTTCGTCCACAATAAAGAAAGTTTCACTCAGACTTCGTCCACGAATATAGGCAAGTGCTTCTATCACAAGTTGTTCGTTTCGTTGCAATTCTTCAATTTGTCTGATTTCTTTTCCCTGATACGAGAAATGATGCTTGATTACGTTCAGGTTATCGAAAAGCGGTTGCATGTATGGTGCTATTTTTTGTTTTTCATCGCCCGGAAGAAATCCTAAATCCTTATTTCCAAGTGCTACAATAGGTCGTGCAAGTAGTATCTGTTTATAAACTTCACTTTTTTGCAAAGCAGCTGCTAAAGCAAGCAATGTTTTTCCGGTACCTGATTTTCCTGTCAGTGCAACGAGTTTTACATCATCATCGAGCAGAACATTCATGGCAAAAGCTTGTTCGGCATTTCGGGGTTCAATGCCGAAAGAGCGCTCTTTTTCAACACGTTTTACCATGCCGGTTACCGGGTTGTAGCGTGCCAGGACGCTCGAGCGAATGCTTTTAAGTATGAAACACTCCTGCGGTTCAATATCCGAAGAAAATTCAAGATCTTCCAGTGGGATTGTTCCTCCGTTTGTATAAAGCCTGTCAATTAGTTCGGGAGCTAGATTTTCATAAACTTCATAGTTCTTTTCGAAAATATTGAAGTCGGTTACTTTGTCGTTTATATAATCTTCAGCCTCAAGACCTAATGATAAAGCTTTCATTCTGAGATTAATATCTTTTGTAACCAGAATAGTTCTTACTTTCTTGCTTTGTTGCTTAAGATTGTAGGTTGTTGCCAGAATTCGATGGTCCGGTGTTTTCTCAATAAACGATTTTGCAATAATTTCAGGATAATCACCACCGGTAAGTATGAAAAGTCGCCCTTTTCCAACACCCAAATCAGCACCTTTCGTAAAAAGTTTATCGTCGGCTATCAGGTCAAGTTCGCGCGCAAATTCACGAGCATTAAAATTTATTTGTTCATTCCCTTTTTTGAAATGATCGAGTTCTTCGAGTACTACAATTGGGATGTAAATATCATTTTCTTCAAAATTATGAACGCATTTGTAGTCGTGCAGTATTACATTGGTGTCTAAAACGAAATTTTTCTTTGAACCCATACTTCTTAAACAATTAATAATGAACAATTAATAATTAAAATATTTGCTGCTATAAATATACAAACTTCTTCGTAAATAAACGAAGGTTGTTGATAAATAGTTTTGAAAACAAGCATAAAAAAACCTCCGAAGCTTCTGCAACGGAGGTTTTGGTATTAAGTCCCCGTAGGGATTAAAAGGTTTACAGTTTGAATTTAGCGGTTAGTTTTCCTGAGCGAACGATATAAATACCATTAGCAAGGTCACTTACATTCATAGTGTTGATTTCAGAAACTTTTACTTTAGCACCTAAAGTATTGTAAATTTCAATTGCACTGGTTGCATTATTTACAGTAAGGTTTTTACCCACTAAAGAAATATTCAAATTATCAGCCTGAAGAGTGTTTAAACCGGTAGTTTTTTCACCAAAGAACATATTGTCCCAATATACAACTGCAGGAGTTTTGTATGTTCTGAATTGGAAGCTGAAAGAAGTTACAGGGAGATTAGCTGTACCACCAGTTGTAGCAGGTGCAGTGACTTCACATGTATAATCATGCCATGCACCTTTTGCATCTGGGAAATAAGCAGCACCGCCTCCAGGGCCCATTAATAATACTGAGTCAGCATGTGACAATGTAGCGTATGTATTTGTTGTACCAACATTACACCAATCAGACCAGATTCTGGCATCAGTTCCATCACCTGTTTCAACATAGTAACTCATTTTAATAGTATAAGTTTTCCCAACAGTAACAGGTACTATTTGTGATACAATGTAAGTACCTCCTGCAGTTGCAGCGGCAGTTACTTTGAATGATTTAGCACCTTCGTTAAATATTGAAGTGCTTGCTGAAACTGTAGCATAAGTTGCTGTGCCTAACGTCCAGCCATCAGGAGCAGTTCCGCTTGTCCATGTTTCAAAACCAGGGTTTGTAAGTAAGTTAGTTTGTGCATTTGTAATAAATGCAAAAGCAACAAAAGCGATCAATAGAGTAATTTTTCTCATGTTTTTAATTTTTTTAGAAGTGAATAAAATTGTTTGTTTTTTTTCGTGCTGACAAAGATAATGGATAAATATTACAAAAACAATACAATTTCTATAATTCTATATTTTTTTTCTCAGGCGAATGATAAGGTCTGTGATAATGTGCTGATATATAATAAGAAGAAATCATAATGTTTGAAGGATTGTTGATAAAATAGTTCGAAAACACAATTTTCATATGCAATTCACGAAGTTTTCAACAGCCTGAAATTTAAGTCATTTTCACAAAAAAAAATGTTACTTTTGCAATCATTTTAAAATTAGACTAATGTCACAAAAATTGACCCCCGAATACATATTTGAAACAAGCTGGGAAGTTTGCAATATGGTAGGAGGGATTTACACGGTTTTATCCACTCGTGCAGCTATTTTAGTTGAAACGTATAAAGATAAACTGATTTTTATAGGTCCGGATGTCTGGATAGGTAAGGAAAATCCCTATTTTGTTGAAAATAAGGATATGATGAAAGACTGGCAACAATTTACTCAAACTGAATATCATCTTAATATTAGAATAGGACGTTGGAATATACACGGAAATCCATTGGCAGTATTGGTAGATTTTACGCCTCTTTTGGCAATCAAAAATGAAATATATGGTCGCGTTTGGGAACAGGAAGGTGTTAATTCGATGGCCGGTTACGGTGATTATGATGAATCTTCCATGTTTGGATATGCTACAGGAATGATTATTGAGAGCTATTACAGATTTAATAAACTTTCTGCCGAAAATCAGGTTGTTTCACATTTCAACGAGTGGATGACAACTTTTGGGGCATTTTATATCAAAAACCACCTGCCACAAGCAGCTACTATATTCACCACTCATGCTACTTCCATCGGCCGATCCATTGCCGGAAACCACAAACCTCTTTACGATTATCTGAATGAATATAACGGCGACCAAATGGCTTACGAGTTGAATATGGTTTCCAAACATTCGACAGAGAAATCGGCAGCACACACCGTGGATTGTTTTACGACTGTAAGCGAAATTACAGGTATAGAATGCGAACAACTGCTTGATAAAAAGCCACATATCATTACACCAAATGGATTTGAAGGTGATTTTGTGCCTAAAGGAAAGATCTTTACCGCGAAACGTAAGGAAGCCCGTACTTCCCTGAAAAAAGTTGCCGAAACCCTGTTAGGCTATAAACTTGCTGAAAATGCTTTGTTTGTGTCAACAGCAGGTCGGTACGAATATAAAAACAAAGGAATTGACACTTTTTTAGAATCACTAAAATTGCTCAGCACCAATCCGGAGTTAAAACGCGAAGTAGTTGCATTTATAATGGTGCCGGCACATATAAAAGGTTTCAGAACCGATTTAGCTTCTGCTTTAGCTCATCCCGGAGCAGACATTAATTCCTGGAATAAGTTCACAACTCATGAGCTGTGGGATTTTTATAGTGATAATGTAATGTCGGCAATTCATTGGTTTCATTTCACTAACCAGCAATCGCAGAAGGTGAAAATTATTTTTGTGCCTTCGTATTTAAATGGAGCTGATGGAATATTTAATAAAACGTACTATGATTTACTGATTGGCATGGATTTGTCAGTATTCCCATCGTATTACGAGCCATGGGGTTACACACCGTTGGAAAGTGTGGCTTTTTCAGTTCCAACCATAACAACGGATTTATCGGGTTTTGGACAGTGGGTTTCACACAAACTGCACGATATTGAAAAAGGAGTTGGTGTGATCCATCGTTCTGATTATAATGGTTTTATTGTTGCGGAACATATTGCAGAGATGATTTTTAAATTTACGGAATTTAATGCTGAAGAAGTAAAAAATGTTCGTAAGAATGCCGCTGCAATTGCCGAAAAAGCACTTTGGAAACACTTTATTCAATTTTACGAAAAAGCATACAATATTGCATTGAAAAGTAAGAAAAAAAGAACAGGAAAATAGTCTAATTCAATAAATATCAGTAAGATGTATTGTTGGACTTTCCTGATTATTATTCATATTTTTTGCATGCAAACGTTTGAAAAAATTATAACTCTATTTAGCGTTTAATATTTCTGTTTCTGTTGCAATTTGAGTAATTTTGTGCGTAATTTTTCAAACAAAATCTCAACTATTTTTTCACTCACTATAGATAAGGTATTAGTATTAATAAGATATATAAAAATTTATGAGAATCAAGGTTAATAACGTAAATGACACGAACTTAAAAGAAATTAATGTAAAGTCGCATTTGCCTGCAAGTTTGACAAAACTTGAGGAAATTGCCCATAATATTTGGTGGACCTGGGATAGTAAAGCTAAAAATCTTTTCCGTCAGATTGATGCTGAGGCATGGATTGAAGCTTCTTCAAATCCGGTTCTACTACTTAATATACTTACCTATGAAAAATTAGTTTCAATGGGTAATGATGTTGAATTTATCAAAAAAGTGGATGAAGTTTATGATGACTTCAAAGCTTACATGAATGTTGAAAAAAATACCAAAACTCCTTCGATAGCTTATTTCAGTATGGAATATGGTTTGACCGAGGTGCTAAAGATTTATTCAGGTGGTTTGGGTGTTCTTGCGGGCGATTATCTGAAAGAAGCCAGCGATTGCAATATTGATATGACCGCAATTGGTTTTCTATACCGATACGGATATTTTACACAGTCGCTATCTGTAGATGGTCAGCAGGTTGCAGTTTACGAAGCTCAGAATTTCAATAATTTACCACTTACTCAGGTAAAAGATGAAAATGATCAACCGATTTTAATAGAAGTTCCTTATCCGGGAAGAACCATTTATGCATATCTCTGGAAAGTTTCAGTTGGTAGAATTTCGTTATATCTGCTTGATACAGATACTGATATGAATAGTGAGTTTGACCGTCCAATTACGCATCAATTATATGGTGGTGATTGGGAAAACCGCTTGAAACAGGAAATTCTACTCGGTATCGGTGGTATACTGACGTTGAAAAAATTAGGAATTCAAAAACAGGTTTATCATTGTAATGAAGGTCATGCAGCGTTGATTAATGCTCAGCGTTTAGTTGATCTGGTTTCTGATAAAAACCTGAATTTCAATCAGGCACTTGAAGTAGTTCGTGCCAGTTCACTTTATACAGTACACACACCTGTTCCTGCCGGTCATGATAGTTTTGAAGAAGCATTGTTCCAAAAATACATGAGTGAATTTCCAACTAAACTTGGAATCACCTGGAATGATTTTATTGATATTGGTCGTGAACATCCGGGAGATCATGATGAAAAATTCAGCATGAGTACTTTTGCATGTAATACCTGTCAGGAAGTGAATGGTGTAAGTTGGCTGCACGGTAAAGTTTCACAGGAAATGTTTAATCCGATTTGGAAAGGTTATTTCCCTGAAGAACTGCATGTTAGTTATGTAACTAACGGAGTTCACCTGCCAACATGGACTTCATCTGACTGGAAATCAGTTTACGAAAAATATTTCACGAAAGCATTTTATGCCGATCAGTCGAATATGAAAATATGGGAAGCTGTTTATAAAATTCCGGATGAGGAAATCTGGCACACCCGTATGCATTTGAAAAACAAACTGGTAGATTATATTAAAGGTCAGTTCCGCGAAAACTGGCTAAAAAATCAGGGCGATCCTTCACGTATTGTATCTGTATTAGAGTCTATTAACCCAAACGCCCTGATTATTGGATTCGGACGTCGTTTTGCAACTTACAAACGTGCTCACCTGCTATTTACCGATCTGGAACGATTGGAACGAATAGTAAATAATCCGCAACAACCGGTTCAATTCCTTTTTACAGGAAAAGCTCACCCGGCAGATGGCGGTGGTCAGGGATTAATTAAAAGAATTATCGAAATTTCCCGAATGCCGCAATTTTTAGGAAAAGTTATTTTCCTCGAAAACTACGATATGCGTCTGGCAAAACGGTTGGTTTCGGGTGTGGATATCTGGTTGAATACGCCTACACGTCCACTTGAAGCTTCAGGTACATCGGGCGAAAAAGCTCAAATGAACGGAGTTCTGAATTTCTCGGTTCTAGATGGTTGGTGGCTCGAAGGTTATGTGAAAGGTGCCGGTTGGGCATTGACTGAAAAACGCACTTACGAAGTTCAGGAATATCAGGATCAGTTAGATGCTGCAACGATTTACAGCATGCTCGAAAGTGAGATTATTCCGTTGTATTATGCAAAAAATTCTAAAGGATATTCTCCTGAATGGGTTCAGTTCATCAAGAATTCTATAGCACAGATTACTCCACGGTTTACAACTAAACGAATGATAGACGATTATATCGCTCGTTTTTATAATAAGCTTGCTTCACGCTCTGCTATACTAAATGCCGGTGATTATTCAAAAGCTAAAGAAATTGCAGAATGGAAAGAAAAAATTGCTGGCGGCTGGGACAAAATTGAAATTGTTTCTGTTGATGTGCCCGAAAAACTGACACATAATCCACAGGCCGGTGATACTTATACAATAAATATTGTTATTGATATTCACGGAATTAATGACAAGGGAATTGGTATTGAGCTTGTTGCTACGAAACTCAGCAAGAATAATGTTGATACACTTTACGATGTTGAAGAACTTGAGTTGGTAAAAACTGAAGGCACAAAAATGTACTATACTATCAATTATCAGTTGAACAGAGCAGGATCATTTAAATACGGTTTCCGTATGTTCCCGAAAAACGAAGATTTGCCACATCGTCAGGATTTCTGTTACGTTCGCTGGATTTAAAAAAGCATTCTTAAAAACAATAGAGGCTGATTCGAAAGAATCAGCCTCTATTGTTTTGTGATGAGTTGTTTGTCAGATTCCGGCTATTCGCTTAATTTCTTCAATAACAGCTTTTGCAAAAGCATCAGCTTGTTCAGGAGTTCCTGATTCAGAATAAATACGAATAATCGGTTCTGTATTTGATTTGCGAAGATGTACCCAACCGGTAGGAAAGTCAATTTTTACGCCATCTATATCATTTACTTCGTATTGTTGATAGGATGCTTTTACGGTTGCAAGAACTTTGTCCACATCAATGGCCGGAGTAAGTTCTATTTTGTTCTTTGAAATATAGTATTCCGGATAAGTTTTACGAAGTTCTGAAACCTTCATATTGGATTTAGCCAGTTGAGTCAGAAACAAAGCTATTCCAACCAGCGCGTCACGTCCATAGTGGCTTGCAGGATAAATAACTCCACCATTTCCTTCTCCACCAATAATGGCATTTGTAGCTTTCATGGCTGTTACCACGTTTACTTCACCAACAGCAGCAGCAGTGTATTTTCCACCACAGTTGACGGTTACATCGCGTAATGCACGGGTTGAACTAAGGTTTGAAACAGTATTGCCAGGTGTGTGTTGCAATATATAGTCGGCGATGGCAACCAGTGTGTATTCTTCACCAAACATGCTTCCATCCTCACAGATTATTGCCAATCTGTCAACATCAGGATCAACCACAAAACCCACATCGGCTTTTCCCTTTTTCATAACTGATGAAATTTCAGTGAGATGTTCAGGAAGTGGTTCCGGATTATGAGGGAAATGTCCGTTTGGTTCGCAGTATAGTTTTTCTATTTTTGTTACACCCAGTGCATTCAATAAAGCAGGAATTGCTGTTCCACCTACTGAATTCACACAGTCTATGGCTACGCTAAAGTTGGCTGCCTTAATCGCTTCAACATCTACGAGTTCGAGTGCCAAAACACTTTCAATATGTTTTTCGGTATATGTAAAATCTTCAGATAATTTTCCAAGTTTATCTACTTCAGAGAAAATAAAAGTTTCTTCAGAGGCAATTTTTAACACGTTTTCGCCTTCGACAGCGTTCAGAAACTCACCTCTTTCGTTTAATAATTTAAGTGCGTTCCATTGTTTCGG
>CAIQOG010000151.1 GCA_903873355.1 uncultured Bacteroidales bacterium | reverse complement strand
TGAAATTTCGACACACAAACCAACTGCACATGCGGTGGAATGTGTTTACGAACAAGTTTAATGTTAGTTTCTATCGACAACTTTCAGTGATTAGTGATTAATGATAAATGATTAATTATTGACTTCTGAAATTTTGTTTTTCAAAGACTTTTTAGCTGTCACAATACTTGCTGTAATAATTTTTAGCAATTCAACGGTATCTTCAGATAAGCTTTCAAATTGTTTCTCTGTAATAAAATCTGTTCTATATAATAATTTTATCCAATAAATAGTCTCATTACATTCTTTTTGTGCAATTCCGTATTTATGAATGAAATCTGGTTTGCTTTCTGCAAACGAACCTTCATGAATCAAAGCACCTACTGAAGTTCCACTTCTCAAAAGTTGTTTCGATAAAACAAACTCTTTCTTTGTTTCGACAAGGTATTTATAAACATTAACGACACGAATTGCAAAATCAAAGCTTTTTGTCGATAGAATTGATTCTTTCATTGATATTAATCACTAATCATTGAACGTTAATCACTATTTAGCCTCATATTTATACACGTCCATAATCGTAGTTTCGGTAATTGCAGCCACCTGATAATCGGCCATAGAACCTTTCATACCTTCCTGCAAACCATCCCATGCCTCTCTTATATTGCTTGCTTGTACCATCATAGTGGATGCAACTTTCTTTTCAACACCTTTTTCTTCGTCCAGCGTGATGAAATACACTTTACAACGATACCATTTGTCGCCCGTAGCATTTTCAAACATTTCGCTGATGCGTGCTTTGCGAATGGTGGCAACTACAAACTCGCCGCTGATATAGGGCTCTATTTCCTTGTTGATTCGTTCTTCGGCTTCCGAAAATGTCAAAGCATCAACCAGATAACTCTCACTTACTTTGGCTATACGGCCTTCTTCTACTGTCTTTTCGTATTTAATCTTGCATTCGAACCAGTTGTGCATACTATTTAATTTGTTTATTATGAATTATTTAACTAATTATTTTATTTCAAAATTTAATATACAAAGATAACATAATCTTTGAAAAGGCAAAACCTGAATTTCAAAAAGAAATGCCCGCTAAATCGAATTGTTCGACTTAGCGGGCATTTTAATTTAAAGACTATATTGTCTGTTTTTTATTCCTATACAAGTGGAATACGCATTTTGTAGAACGAACGCCATGCAAAGTACATAGAGATAACTAATAAGATACCTCCAATGATAAAGTGAGCAGGTGTATAATGTTTAACTCCGGCAGCATCAATGCTTGACATGTTTACGGCAATTTCTACTGCCAATAAACCAAACAAGGTAGAGAACTTGATAATCGGATTCAAAGCCACTGAAGTTGTATCTTTAAACGGATCACCAACGGTATCACCAATAACCGATGCATCATGTAGCGGAGTGTTCTTTTCTTTTAAGTCAACTTCTACTAATTTTTTAGCATTATCCCATGCACCACCGGCATTGGCCATATAAAGAGCCTGGAACAAACCAAAAATAGCAATAGAAATCAGATAAGCCACAAAGAAGTTAGGATCGAACAAGGCGAAAGCCAACGTAGCAGTCATAAGTGTAATGAAGATATTCCACATACCGTTTTGAGCATATTGTGTACAAATTCTAACCACTTCGATTGAATCTTTTTCGTCAGCCTGAGTTTTGTCTAATTTCATGTGACTTTTAATATATTCAACTGCACGGTAAGCACCGGTAGTAACAGCCTGAATTGAAGCACCTGAGAACCAGAATACCATAGCACCACCGGTAATAAGACCTAACAAGATAGGTGCTTGTGTCAACTCAAGGCTCAACATACCTACGCTCTTCAATAAAAGAATAATGGAGAAAATCATAGTAGTTGCACCGGCAACAGCAGTTCCGATTAATACAGGCTTAGCTGTAGCTTTAAATGTATTACCGGCAGAGTCATTTGCCTCTAAGTAATGTTTGCCGCTTTCGAAATCAGGAGTGAAACCGAAATCTCTTTCAATTTCTGCACTGATACCCGGAATATGTTCGGTTTGAGCTAACTCAAATACAGACTGAGCATTATCGGTTACCGGACCATAGCTGTCAACAGCAATGGTAACTGGACCCATACATAAGAATCCAAAGGCAACCAAACCAAAAGCAAAGATACTCTGGTAACCCATGGCAGCTTCGCTCAGACCAAGATTCTGGCTGATAAAGAATCCACCGGCCATCAACGCAACCATAAGAAGCCCCATCCAATATGCAGCATAATTACCTGCAACAATACCCGAAAGAATAGTCAAAGATGGTCCGCCTTCGCGAGAAGCTGTAACGATTTCGTGAACGTGGTCAGATTTAGAGCTGGTAAACTTTTTAGTGAACTCAGGAATCAGAACAGCAGCCAGTGTACCCAAACTGATAATACCTGCTAATTTCCACCATAAACCTGTTACCATAACACCACCTACAGTGATATCGCCAATAAGAACATAACTCATACCGAAACTAATTGCAATACAAGAAACGGCAGCAATCCAGATTAAACGGGTTAATGGTTTTTCAAAGTCAAAATCCAATGATTTGCCATATTGTTTTTCTGAAATAGCGTTGTTTACGAAATAAGAAATACCTGAGAATATATCCATTAAGAAACGCATACCAAAAATCCAAACAATTAATTTCGCCTGTAAATCAACTTCTTTAACTGCCAGCGAAATAAAGGAAATAAGAGCAACACCTGTTACACCGTAAGTTTCAAAAGCATCAGCAGTTGGACCAACACTGTCACCTGCATTGTCACCGGTACAGTCGGCAATAACGCCGGGATTACGGGGATCATCTTCTTTTACTTTAAATACGATTTTCATTAAGTCAGAACCGATATCTGCAATCTTTGTAAAAATACCACCGGCAATACGAAGTACAGAAGCACCCAGCGATTCGCCAATAGCAAAACCTAAAAAGCAATATCCAACAATGTTACGTGGTACAAAAAGTAAAATTACAATCATCATCACCAATTCCAGCGAGATAAGGAATAATCCTACAGAAATACCTGAACGTAGTGGAATGTTTACCACATCCCATGGGCGTTTTCTCAACGAAGCGAAAGCGGTTCTTGCATTTGCATAGGTATTAACACGAATACCGTACCATGCTACTGCATACGAACCTCCCATTCCCACAATTGAGAATAAAAGAACTAATAAAACTACCACCGGAGTCGATAAAGCATCTGGTCCGGTTGCTTCGGCATTTGCCATCGACAGGTAATAAATCATAGCCACGGCAATAATACCGAAAAGAATGGCTAAGAACTTACCTTGTTGTAATAAATACGTACGGCAGGTTTTGTAAATCGTGCTGGCAACATCCAACATTGA